>CACZFT010000034.1 GCA_902780535.1 uncultured Selenomonas sp.
GAAGATGTTCGAAATCTGGACGAAGCCGTCTTTCTTCGCTTTCGAAGCGTAATACGTATACTTGTTGCGCGCCTGCGACTCGCCGGCGAACGCAGCCCATAAATTCTTTTCCGTCTGGGATCCCTTGAGTTCCATGAAAAATCTCTCCTTCTTCAATACAACACATAAAATCCTAGTGCGCGCGGGATTCCTCTCCCTCGCGCTGACGTCTTCATTATACCACCAACGGATAATAATTACAAATTAGATTTCCGATATGTTGTGCGTTTTTCTGTTTTCATGCAGAATTTCGCAGAGCCTCGGAGCGTTTCTGCCGCTCTTTGCAAAGATACATCGCATGATCGGCCGAGCGCACGACGTCGTCGAGCGGCTGGTCGCTGCCCGAAGGACGCGTCGCGCATCCATGCGCCGAAACCATCCAATAATGGAACGGCAGGCGGCGGCTCTCTTCGAGCAGATCGAGCTCGACCTGCTCCCAGGCGTCCGCGATTTCCCGCTGTGTAACATCCTGGAAGATGACGACGAACTCGTCGCCGCCGACGCGCGCCGTCATGGCGTGCTGACCGTCAAAGACGCGGCTCAGGATGTGCGAGAACGTGATGAGCAGACGGTCGCCCGCCTCATGGCCGAACGTATCGTTGACGTACTTGAAATGATTGAGGTCAGCGTAGAGAATCGTGATGTCGATGTCACGGCGCGCTTCGAGGCGGCGCAGGAGTTCCTGCATCGCCGTGCGACTGCCGCACGGGCAGAGCGGGTCGGTGTAAAGGAACGTGTCGGAGCGGCGCCAGCTCTTGAGGATGTGCGCGAACGCAAAGACGAGCAGGATGGCCACGAGCGACAGCGCGAGGATCATGCGCTCGAGCCAGATGGCCGCGCCGTCGCGCTGGTAGTACGAAATCATCGCGAGCATGAAGAAGAACAGCAGGCCGATGGAGACCGGCACGGCCGTCAGCAGGCCGCGATCGAGGCGTCCGAGGCGCAGATGGACGCCCAAGCCCTGACGAAGCTGTCTCGGCATGACGTCCACCTCCTCGTTGAAGTTCCCGTTTCGTCCTATTTGTTTCTCATTCTAGTCTTTATTGATTGGTTTGTCTATTACGGATTATGGATTGTTTTCCATTCTATCCTCCGCCCCCGTTGACGCTCTCTCCCAAACATGATAGAATGGGGTACGTTCCTTTGAAAGGTCGGACCGCAGCGTCCGGGTCTCGCGCAATGGCGCCTCACGAACCACGTCAGGTCCGGAAGGAAGCAGCGTTAAGAGAGATGGGCGCCTGGAGGCTGTGGCCCGTCGTTTCAAAGGAGGCAAAGAAGCCCGAAGCTTGCAGGCAATGTCTGCGGCTTCGGGCTTTTCGCTTACGAGGATTCCAAGATTACATGACGTTCTGCGGCGTGCCTTTGAGATAGGCAGCGATATTCTGGAAGGCGATGACCGCGCGTTTCTGGAGCGCTTCCTTCGTCGCGAATCCGATGTGCGGCGCGAGGAGGATGTTCTTCGCATGGAGCAGGGCGTGGCTCGCCTCGATGGGAGGCTCGTGCTCGAAAACGTCGACAGCAGCACCAGCCAGGCGGCCTTCGTCCAAGGCATCCGCAAGGGCCGCGCTGTCAACGACGGGGCCCCGCGCCGTGTTGATGAGAATGGCCGAGGTCTTCATACGGCCGAGCTCTTCCGCTCCGATGAGACCGCGCGTCGCATCGGTGAGCGGCACGTGCAGCGAAATGATGTCAGAAGCGGCCAGAAGCTCGTCCATCGTCACGAACGTGACACCGGGGATGTCTTTCTTGTGGCGGCTGTAGGCGAGGACATGGCAGCCGAACGCTTTTGCCAGTGCCATCGTCTTCTGCCCGATGGTGCCGGCACCAATGACGCCGAACGTCTTACCAGAAAGTTCAAGCCCGAGGAGCCCCGTGCGGTCCTTGCCGCCGCGCACGGCTGCATCACAGGCCGCAAGCTTGCGATAGAGCGCGATAGCCATGCCGATGGCGAGCTCGCTGACCGCCTCATTCGCATAGCCGGAGCAATTCGAGACCGTGATGCCTTTTTCGTGGCACGCATCCATCGCGACGTGATCGACGCCCGTGAACGCAACACTGAGGAATTTCACGCTCGGCGCAGCCTCGAGTACGGAGGCGGGGAGCGGCGTGTTCGCAAGCATGACGATGTCGGCGCCCTTCGCGCGTGCAGCTTTTTCTCCGGCATCTGCGGGCTTCGTATTGTGATAGGCGAGCTCGCAGCCGGGGGCGTATTCCGCTTGGAGCTTTGCAGCCTCTTCTTCCGTGATGCCGAGCGGCTCGATGATGGAAATCTTCATGTGACTGTTCCTTTCTGTCTGCTTTTTCAAAAAAGGTGGGAGATATATGCCGACCATCCGCTGGTTCCTGAATGACAGCGGCCTCAGCAATCTGAAGCTGCGCATCGGGGAAACGCACCTCGATGACAAGATCACGAGCGTGAACGTCCTCGACAATCCCGATGTCAGCAAATGGTTCAAGCGCGGCGAGCTCATCCTGACGACAGGCTTTGTTTTCGCCGGGAGTGAAAAGCTCCAGCGGAGCATCGTGCGCGATCTCAAGGAAATCGGCTGTGCAGCACTCGCCGTCAAGATCCGCCGCTTCTTCCATGCCATTCCCGAAGCGCTGCTCGATGAAGCAAAGCGTCTGGATCTGCCAGTCATCGAGCTGCCGTTCTTCTATGGCTTTTCGGAGATTTCGCGCATCGTGTTTGACGAGCTCTATCGCGAGGCGCATGCGGGCGCACGCGCCGAAGATGCCTTCTTGCGGCAGATGATGGATCATGTGCTCGCGCATGACGCCATCGAGACGCTGCTGCAGGAGACGGCGGACTTCCTGCGCCTGCCGCTCGTCCTGACGGACGATGCCGATGCGCCGCTTGTCATCGCCGTGCCGAAAACGGGCTCTGCGATGTCCTTCGACGAGGCGGCCGCGCTCGCCAAGGAGCGCGCGGGAGAATCTGCCGAGGATGCCATTCCTCTGCCGAATCAGCATGGACGTATATTTTTCCTGCGAAAGAATGACGCCGGCGAACAGGATGTGCCACAGCCGGACGATGCGCTGCTCGCGCGCATCCTGCAGCTCCTCGCGCTCTCGCTGGAGCAGGGCAATGTGACGCGCCTCACGGAAGAGCATCGCTCGGCGTTCTTCCTGCGCTTCCTCATGGACAAGAAGGATGCTACGGAAGAAGAACTGCGGAATTTCTGCGCCTTCTACGGGTTCGACGTCAAAAGCGCGTGGATCTGCCTGACGTTCTCGCTCACAGGCTGCGGCTCGAAAAAAGCCGAGGTGCGAAAACTCTTGCAGGAGCTCCTGCGCACATATCTCCCCGAGGGTGCACGGCCGTTTTTCTGCACGAACGAGCAGCTTGCATGCTGCTACGACCTGTTCCCCGCCCGCTGCCACCGCCTGCATGCGCTCCACGCCGTCATCGCACAGGCGGAGCAGACGAGCGCGGAGCTCGCCCGCCAGGGCTTCCCCTCCCTCCCGATCGGAATCAGTGCCTGCCACGAAGACGTGCGCGATCTCGGCCGGGCGCTGACGGAAAGCCTCACGGCGCTGTCCTCGGGCGAAGCGGGGCCGAAGCCGCATTCGTTCCTCCACGAACTGCCGCGGCGTCTGCTCTCGCTCGAACCGAAAGCCTCATCAGAACTCTGCAGCCATTTCCTGGCACCGATTGCCGCCTTTGACCGCACGAATCACACGGAGCTCCTGCGGACGCTCCAGATGTATCTTTCGTGCAACTGCAACGCGAGCCTTGCGGCGAAAGAGCTCTATCTGCACCGCAACACGATGACGAACCGCCTCGAAAAAATCAAGGAGCTCGCCGGCGTCACGCTGGGGGATGCGCAGGAAAACCTGCTGCTCTCGCTCGCCATCCTCGCGGACAAGCTCACTCGTTCGCCATCGCGATGAGCGTGTCGGCGAGCACGTCCGTGCCGGCAGCGAGGTCGTCATAGTCCGTCCATTCTTCGGGACTGTGACTGATGCCGTCCTTGCTCGGCACGAAGATCATCGCGACAGGCGCGAACTCGCCGACGAGCATGGAATCGTGGAACGCACCGCTGATCGTGTACTCGTACGAGATGCCCTGCGCTTTGCATGCGGCCTCGATCTTCTGCGTGATGGCCGGTTCGCATTTCATCGGATGGTCGTTGTTGTACTCCGTGAGTTCATACGTGACGCCCCGGCGCTCGGCGATTTCGCTGAGCGCTTTTTTCATGCGGCCGATGAGCTCATTCTTCTTGTCAAAATCGCAGTCGCGGATGTCGATGGAAAATTTCACGCAGCCGGGGATGACGTTGACCGCATTCGGGATGACATCGACGCGGCCGACCGTGACGGTCGTGTATTCGCTCGTCGAGGTGCGGCCAAGGTGTTCGAGCATGAGCGCCATCTCGCTGGCCGCCATGTAGGCGTCGCGCCGCTCGTCCATGCTCGTGCCGCCCGCATGGGACTGCCGCCCCGTGACGACGACGTCAAATACGCTCGGCGCACAGATCGTCTTGACGATGCCGATGGTCTTCCGGTCGCGCTCGAGCACGCCGGTCTGGTCGATGTGGAGCTCGACTGCGCCATGCACAGCGCCTTTCTTCACGGGCACGTCGTCAAAGTCGGCGACCGGGAAGCCAAGCCCGTCGAGCACGTCGTAAAGCGTCTTGCCATCGTCGTCGCGGAGCGCCTTCGCATCCGCCGCGCCGAGCTTGCCCGCCATGGCCCGGCTGCCGAGGCATCCGAGCTTGAAGCGCGTCGGCTCTTCGGACGTATAGACGATGACGACGATGCTGCGCGACGTCCGGACGCCCGCCATGCGGATCATGCGAACGGCCTCGAGCCCGGCAACGACGCCGCTCATGCCGTCAAACATGCCGGCGTTCAGCACGGTGTCGATATGCGAGCCCGTCCAGACGGGCGCGAGCGTCGGATCCGTTCCTTCATAGATGCCGAAGATGTTGCCGATGGCGTCTTCCTTCACGGTCATGCCGAGCGCGCGCATCTCCGACTTGACGTAATCGCGCGCCGCGACCTCGGGCTCGGTGAACAACACACGCGTCGTGCCGAAGTCCGGCGTCGAATTGAACGAATTGATATGTTCGAGCCAGTCCTGGATACGGCCGGCATCTGCTTTCATGTCTTTCATATCTTTCACATCTTTCATGGGAACCTCCACTTTCATGCATGCGCCTTCCGCAGCAGCCGCCCTCTCGGCTCGCCAGCGAATTTCCCGTGGTCAAAGACGGCTTTGCCGCGCAGGTACGTCGCAACGGGCCTGCCCTTGCCCTTCGTCCCGACGAAGGCCGAGAATTTGTTGAGATACGCGAGGCTGTCCGCGCGGACTTCCCATGGCTGCTCGGGGTCGAGCAGGACGAAGTCAGCGTCGAGACCGGGAGCGAGGCTGCCTTTGCGGTCGGCAATGCCGAAAATCCTGGCAGGATTCGCCGCAAGGACGCGGGCGACGAGCGTCGGCGAGGCGTGCCTGCGGTTCACCGTGTAGTCCCAGAGCCCCGCCAGCGTCGTCTGCACGCCGCTGATGCCACCCCATGCGCCGAACATTCCTTTGGAACCGCTCGCGTCTTTCTCATCGAGGCGGCACGGGGAGTGATCGGAGCAGACGGTATCGAGCGTGCCATCGGCGAGATAGGCGAAGAGACCATCGGCCGCCGCGCGGTCGCGCAGCGGCGGCGAGCATTTGAACGCGCCGCCATGCGCGATGAGGTCATCGCCTGTGAACAAGAGATAATGCATGCACGTCTCGGCGGTCACGCGGAGCCCTTCCGCCTTCGCCTCCCGGATGAGTTCGGCGACGCGCGGATGGGAAACGTGGCAGATGTGTGCACGGCCGCCCGTCTCGCGCAGGATGCCGAGGATATCCGCGACGGCTTTCGCCTCAGCTTCGACCGGCCGCGCAGCGAGGTAGTCCGCCGCTGTCGTGCGCCCTTCGCGGAGCGCCGTTTCCTCGCCAGCCCGAATCATCGCGTCATCCTCGCAGTGGAAGCCTGCAAGTGCGTCAAATTCCTTGAGCAGGGCGATCCGGTCGCGCGCCTCCGCGATTGTGAGATTCGTATAATCGCTTCCCCCATACGACAGGAAGGACTTGAATGCGAGCGCGCCTTCCTCGGCAAGCCCCTTCAGAGCTTCACGATTCGTACGGATAAGCGACCCCCAGAATCCGAAATCGACATAGGAGCGTCCAGCAAGATACGCTTCCTTCGCACGGAAAATATCCGCATTGTCAACGGTCGGCTCATTCTGCACGGGCATGTCGATGACGGTCGTGATGCCGCCCGCCGCAGCCGCACGGCTGCCGTGCGGGAAATCTTCCCGCCAGGTATAGCCGGGATCGTTGAAATGCACATGGTCGTCGATGCCGCCCGGAAGGACATACCGGCCTTCCGCATCGAGCACCTCCGCCGCCTCAGGTATGGGTGCACTCTCAGGATGAAGTCCCTCAATGCGGCCATCCATGACACCAAGGCTTCCTCGCAAAACCTCACGCTCTGTCACAAGACGGGCATTCGTCACCAAGAAATCGAGCATGATGTCATCTCCTCATCTTTCCCGATGCTCAGATCGTGACATCGTCCGGGAAAATCTTCTTCAGGATGGACGTATCAATATAGTTCTTCGTGTCAGGAACGGCCTGGATATTGTTCATGTCCTTCATGAAGTTCGCCATGTTGTTCGCACCGTCGAGGAACTGCTGGTCGAATTTCATCGCATAGACGTTTTTCTTCATGATGCGCAGGCAGGTCTCTTCATCGATATTGATGCGTTTCGCAACAATCTTCGCGGATTCTTCCGGATGCTCGTTGATATAATCCGTAGCTTTGCGGAGTGCGCGCAGCATCTTCTCGACAGCTTCCGGATTCTGCTTGAGGAAATCGTCCTGCACCTGGAGCGTCATGTAGAAGTCAATCCAGTGGACATCGCCCTCAGCCCCCGGCAGATACGACTTTGTACCGCTGAAAAGCTCTTTGCCGCCCTGCTGTACGGCCTTGCCAATCCACGGCTCCCAAGCTGCGAGCGCATCAATGTCGCCGCGCTCGAGCGAAGCGAGCTGCTCTGATGGCGCGAGATTCACGAACTGGAGCTTCGAAATGTCCGTGCCGGTCGCCTTGCACATGTTCTGCACGGCGATGAGAACGCCAGCACCATTCGTCATGCCGATGCGCTTGCCCTCAAGGTCTTTCGGGCTGTTGATTGCCACATTCTTGCCCGCGACAACAGCCTGCGTGCCAGCAGCGTTTGCGAGCGGCGTGACGACTTTGACATGAACGCCATTCGCCGCGACGGAGATATTGTTGTAGATGGAGCCAAAGCAGACTTTCGCCTCGCCGCTTGCGACAAGCGGCGCATTGTCATCCGGCCCGTTCATGAGCTTGTTCTCGATGTCAAGCCCCTCTTCTTTGAAAAAGCCTTTTTCCTCAGCGATGATCTGCTGGCCGGAGACCTGCGGGTCAAGCTCGCCATAAGCGATGATCTTGCCCGTGCTTCCGCTTCCGCTGCCTGCAGACGGCTGGCTGCCACCGCCGCACCCCGTGAGCGCTCCAGCCATAAGACCGAGGCCGAGAACGACTCCGAGGACTTTCTGCCATTTCATATTCTTGATGAACATACGTAGTTCCACCTTTCTTTTTCAGCGAAATATCTGCGCGATTACTTTTCGACCGCCTTGCCGCTTGCGACCGCCTTCCAGCGGAACAGCCGCTTCTCGATGAGGCACAGGAAGCCATAGAACAGCGTATACTCGAGGCCGATCAGCGTGGCCGCGAGGAACATGTCCGCCATCTTGAACCAGTTCTTCGCATTGACGATGATGTAGCCGAGGCCGCTCGATGCGCCCATCATCTCGGCGACGACGAGTGCGGAGAACGTCAGCGCGAGCGTGATCTTCATGCCGGCGAAAATGTGCGGCATGGCCGAATTCAGGATGACTTTCGTGAAGACCTGCCACTCCGTTGCGCCAAGGCTCTTCGCCGAACGGATGAGCAGCGGATCCGTCGCCTTGACGCCGTCGATGATGTACGTCATGAGCGGGATGAACGTCGCATAGGCAATGAGCGCGATTTTCGATGCCTCGCCGATACCGAACCAGATGAGGAAGATCGGCAGGAATGCGAAAACCGGGATGGGCCCGACCATATTGAGGATCGGGGAAAAGATGTTGTCCACATCACGGCGCATCGCGATGGCGAGGCCGAGGACGAGCGCGACGACGACGCCGATGGCGAAGCCCGCGATCATGCGGAAGAAGCTGATGCCGATGTGCGTGACGAGCGTGCCGTCCATGAGGTACTGCCAGCCCGTCTCGACCACCATGAGCGGCGACGGCAGGAACACGGGGTTGAACCAGTTCGCCTGGCCGTTGAGATAGCAGATGACCTGCCAGATGACGAAGAAGATGGCGAGCGAAATGGCCTTGTAGTATTTGTCGTTGCGCGCCTTGCGCTCCTCGAGGATCTTGCGCGGAACGACGTCTTCCTCGACGTGCGGTTCCGGCGCGAACTGCGAGAGCACGAGGCCGTCATGGAACGACATCATCCTGCCGCCAAACGGGAGCTTCTGTGCGAAATCGGCTTTCATGGAAATCCCTCCATTCGTTTCCAGCAAATTCATTCGGCAATCAGCGCTTCCTGCGCGCCGCCCGAAAGATGCTCGGAAAAGAGATCGACATAATTTTCAAATGCCTCGGAACGGATGTCGCGCGGCCGCGGCAGGCGGATGGGCTCATCGAGCGCGACCTGCCCCTCGGCGAGGATGATGACGCGGTCAGCGAGGTAGACGGCTTCTGGGACGCTGTGTGTGATGAAGAACACCGTCTTCTTGCTGAGCTGCCAGATGCGGACGAGCTCTTTCCGCATTGTGTCGCGCGTCAGAGCGTCGAGCGCGCCGAGAGGTTCGTCCATGAGCAGCACGGCCGGATCATTGACGAGCGCGCGGGCGATGCCGACGCGCTGCGCCATGCCGCCCGAAAGCTCGGCAGGATATGCGTCCTCGTACTCCTTGAGTCCGATCATCTCGATGTACTTGTCCGCGAGTTCGTGAACGTCCTTGCGCTTCTTGAGGCGCGGCCCGAACTCGATGTTCTCGCGCACCGTGTACCACGGGAACAGCGCATGCTGCTGGAACACAACGCCGCGTTCCTCCGACGGGCCATCGACATCCTTTCCATTGACGACGATGCGCCCCTTGTCCGGCCGGAGATACCCGGCCAGGAGATTCAGCAGCGTGGACTTGCCGCAGCCGCTCTTTCCGAGCACGCAGATGAACTCTCCATCACCGATCGTGAGGTTGACATCCTTGAGGATGTATTTCGGCTTGCCGTTTTCTGTATCAAAGGCTTTGTGAATATATTGGAATTCGACACTCATCCGGAATCCCTCCCCTTCCCGCCATCTGCACCCTGCAGACGGCTCCGGATAAAAAGAAAGACGCACAAGGAAGGCTCTGCTTCCTCATGCGCCGTTGCATGATCGTATGTGCTTGTGCGTCTCCCATGCGGTTTTGCTTTCCGCTTGGGATGGTTTCATTATAGCGGCGGACGCTTTCGCCCGCAATGTGCAACTTTCACATCCATCGTGGATACACTTGGGCGCATTGCCACTTTCCTGGGAAAAAGCAACTATCACAGTCAAATATGCGGAATCTGTGCATATTTCACATTGCAGGCCGCTTCCTTCTTCTCTATAATGAAAGCAACCACGTTGACAAAGCCGTCGCGCCTCCAGATTCTGGATGCACGGCGGTTTTCTGCATCAGAGGGAGCAGAACGCTCCGAAAAGAAAGGATCCTGCCTTATGAGTTATCTGAATGGACAGACAGGCTATCGCGCCTCGCTGCTCGCGAATCGCTCCGTCATTGGAAAGAACTACGTCGTGCTCGAGCCGGACGGCCTCGTGAAAAACGTCGTGCCGGGCTACGAAGGCTGCGACGTGACGATCCTCGGTTCGCCTGCGATGGGCGCGACATTCGCCGACTACCTCGTGACCGTCCATCCGGGCGGAAAGAACACGGGCATCGGCGGCAACGGCATCGAATCGTTCCTCTACGTCGTCTCGGGCACCGTCACGGTGAAGAACGACGACGCTTCGGCCGAGCTCACGGCCGGCGGCTATTTCTACAGTCCCGAAAGCCTGCTGATGACGTTTGCGCACACAGGCGCGAACGATGCCGTGCTCTACGTCTACCGCCGCCGCTATGTGCCGCTCGCAGGCCACAGCGCGCATACGGTCACGGGAAACGCAGGCGACATTCCCTATAAAGATTACGAGGGCATGACGACGGCGCAGAGCAAGGATTTCCTGCCCTCCGCCAGCGACCTCGGCTTCGACATGAACATGCACATCCTGAAATTTTCCCCAGGTGCCTCGCATGGCTACGTCGAGACGCACGTGCAGCAGCACGGCATGTACTTCCTCCAGGGCAAGGGCATGTACCTCCTCGATGACACATGGATGCCGCTCGAAAAGGGCGACTACTGCTTCATGGACTCGTACTGCCCGCAGGCCTGCTACGCCGTCGGCGACGAAGACTACATCTATATCTACTCAAAGGACTGCAACCGCGATGTGGAACTGTGAAAAAAGCGCTGCGCGCATCGAAAACGACCTGAACGCACTCCAGGCGTTCACATCCACGCCGGGCGCCGGCTGCACGCGCCTGCCATTCACGAAAGAAACGCGCACGGCAGCGGACTATCTGAAGCAGGCGATGGCAACAGCAGGGCTCGCCGTCACGGAAGATGCTGCCGGCAATGTCATCGGCGTACGCGCGGGCCGCGACCGCAGCCTGCCCGCCATCGTCTGCGGCTCGCACTACGACTCTGTCGTGCACGGCGGCAACTATGACGGCATCGCCGGCGTCGTCTGCGCCATCGAACTCGCACGCGTGCTCGAGGAAGAGCACGTGACGCTCGCAGCGGACTACGTCGCCATCGCGTTCATGGACGAAGAAGGATGCCGCTTCGGCACGGGCTATTTCGGTTCACGCGCCGTGCTCGGCGAAATGGACGCTGCGGAATGCCGCACGTTTTCCGACCTCGACGGCATCACTGTCTATGATGCGATGAAATCGTACGGCCTCGATCCCGAGCGCATCGCGGACGCCGCATGGCCGGCCGGCCGCCTCGGCCGCTACTTTGAAATCCACATCGAGCAGGGACGCGTACTCGAAACGTGCGGTGCCGACCTCGGCATCGTCAGCGGCATCGTCGGCATCCGCCGTGCGCGCGTGACCATCGAAGGGCGTGCCGATCATGCGGGCGCAACGCCGATGCACCTGCGCCGCGACGCCGTCGACATGGCGGCACAGGTCATCGTCGAAGCCGGCCGTCTCGCAAGGCAGGAAAAAGAAAGCGGCGCCGTCGCAACCATCGGCTGCATCGAGGCAGATCCAGGCGCCGTCAATGTCATCGCAGGACGAGCGGCCTTCAGCATCGACGTCCGCTCGACGGATGCGGCCGCCATCGAGCGCATCCTCGCAGGACTCCGCCGCAAACTCGACGATGTCACGCATGATTGCGGCGCCTCGTGGACGGCCGAGCGAACCCTCGCCGTCGCGCCCGTCCGCATGAGTGAAGACCTCCAGGCGCGCCTGAGCGCCAGCGCCGCTTCGTACCAATATGCAACGCATGTGCTCCCAAGCGGCGCCGGCCACGATGCCCTCCCCATCTCCTCTCATGCCGAAACAGCGATGCTCTTCGTCCCAAGCCGAAACGGCCGCAGCCACGCACCTGAAGAATACACGCCGCCCCCTGCCTTTGCCAAGGCTGTGCACGTCCTCTTCGATGTTCTCCGCACACTGCCAGCCAACTGAATTTCTGATTCCTTTTCCCTGCGCCTCGTTTCCTTTCCGAAACGGGGCGCTTTGTGCTATACTTTTCTGGAAGAAGTTTTTTCAGGAGGCAGCAGCATGGCGTACATCGCACTCTATCGGAAATGGCGGCCGCATACGTTCCGCGACCTCGTCGGGCAGGATCATATCTCGCGCACGCTCTCGCAGGCCATCACATCGGGCCGCATCGGCCACGCCTACCTTTTCTCCGGGCCGCGCGGCACGGGCAAGACGAGCACGGCGAAAATCCTCGCGATGGCGTTGAACTGCAAGGAAGGCCCGACGCCCGACCCGTGCGGGAAATGCGAAAGCTGCCAGCGCATCATGGACGGCTCGGCCATGGACGTCTTTGAAATCGACGCGGCATCGAACCGCGGCATCGACGAAATCCGCGGCCTGCGCGAGACGGTGAAGTTCGCGCCCGCCGAGGGCCGCTACAAAGTCTACATCATCGACGAGGTGCACATGCTGACAGCCGAGGCGTTCAACGCCCTGCTCAAAACGCTCGAAGAGCCGCCCGCGCACGTCGTCTTCATCCTCGCGACAACGGAGGCGCACAAGGTGCCGCCGACCATCCAGTCGCGCTGCCAGCGCTTTGACTTCCGCCGCATCACGGCCTCTGAAATCCAGGGACGGCTGCGCTACATCTGCGACGAGATGAAGACGGAAGCCGACGACAAGGCGCTCGAACTCATCGCGCTGCAGGCGGACGGCGGCCTCCGCGACGCGCTCTCCATCCTCGACCAGTGCATCTCGCTCTCGGACGGCCGCGTGACGGAGGCGCAGGTGCAGGAAATGCTCGGCCTCGTCGGCCACAGCTGGATCTACCGCATGACGGAGGCCCTCGCGGCGGGCAAGGCGCAGGACGTGCTGAACCTCGTCGCCGAGCTCCTGCGCGACGGCAAGGACCTGCGGCAGATCGTCGCCGAGCTCGAACTGCACCTCAGGAGCCTCATGATCTATCAGGCGGCTGGCACGGTCGAAGGGCTCGATCTCTACGCAGAGCCCGAAGACGTCCTGAAAAAGCAATCGGCGTTCTGGAAGGACGAGACCATCATGCAGATGCTCGCGCGGCTCCACGAAACGACGCAGGAACTGCGCTGGTCGCCGCAGCCACGCATCACGGTCGAAATCGCCCTGCTCGCGCTCTGCCGCGGAGAGCTCGGCGGCGTCGCATTCGGCGGAGGTGCCTCCTCTGCAAAGCCAGCCGTCCCCGAACGCGATGCTGCAAACGGCCCCGTCGCCGATGCCCGCTTCTCTCAGCTCGAAGCGAAAATCGCGCAGCTTGCCGCCCAGCTCGCCGCACGTCCGGCAGCGCCGCCCGCAGGAGCCAGCACGTCTGCAGCCGCCGCAAGTGCGCCCAGCTCGAATGCATCCAGCGTCCCCGCTGCTCCAAAGATTGCGCCGTCCATGCCTCGTCCTGCCAGCAGCGCAGGCACGCCCGCACCGAACGTCGCGATTTCCGAAGACGACCAACTCCTCTGGCAGAAAGTCGTCCAGACGTTCCGCGACCAGAGCCGCATGTCGACCGTCGCCTGCCTCCAGCAAGCGGCTTTCTCCGGATTTTCCGGCGGCCGCTGCTATCTGACATTCCCGACCGACATGCTCGCCCAGCTCACGATGCGCATCTACCGCACGCAGGTCGAGCAGGTGCTCGCCGGGCTCTTCGGCCACGAGATGCAACTCGTCTGCACAGCCGCGGCAGTGCCGCCACCGCCGCCCGCACCGCCGAAACCCGCAAAGCCGGAAAAACCGCCGCTCCCCTACGAAGAGCACCCGGCCGATGTCGACATGGACGCCCTGCCGCCCGAACAGCAGAAGAACCTCCAGAACGCCATCGACATCCTCGGCGGCGACATCATCGAGCCCCCGCCGCCCATCAGCGACGCCGACGCTCCGCCGCCACCGGAAGAAGAATGAGGCTGCGAATTGACGGAGGCCCCATTTTCTGCTACTCTAAAGGAAGAAAACGACCAAAATTTCAACCACGAACCGAGAGGAGAACACACATATGTTTGGTGGAATGGGCAACATGGGCAACATGGCCGGCATGATGAAGCGCGTCCAGAAAATGCAGAACGAAATGAAGAAGATGCAAGCGCAAGACCGTCGACGTCACGGCTGGCGGCGGCGCCGTCAAGATCGTCATGGACGGCGAGAAGCAGGTGCAGAGCCTCACGCTCGACCCGGCCGCTGTCGATCCCGAGGATGTCGAGATGCTGCAGGACCTCCTGACCGCCGCGTTCAACGAAGCGACGCGCAAGGTCGATGACATGATGAAGACCGAGATGGGCAAGCTCGCGAGCGGCCTTGGCCTGCCTCCGGGAATGATCTGATGCAGTACATCGCGCCCCTCCAGAAACTCATCGAGCACTTTCGCGCACTGCCGGGCATTGGCCAGAAAACGGCAGTGCGTTTGGCATATCACGTGCTTGACATGCCTCCCGCCGATGCCCGGGCGCTTGCAGACGCCATCCTCGAAGCCAAAGAAAAAATCGGCTACTGCAACACCTGCTGGAACCTCAGCGACCAGAATCCCTGCGCCATCTGCGCATCGGAAAAGCGCGACCACAGCGTCATCTGCGTCGTCGAGCAGCCGCAGGACGTCGCGGCCATGGAGCGCATGCACGAATTTAACGGCGTCTACCACGTCCTGCACGGCGCACTCTCGCCGCTCGAAGGTGTCGGCCCCGATGACCTGCGCATCAAAGAACTGCTCGCGCGCCTCTACGACGATACCGTCAAGGAAGTCATCATGGCCACGAACCCGACCGTCGAAGGCGAGGCGACCGCCATGTACCTCGCAAAGCTCCTGAAGCCTGCGGGCCTCAAAGTCACGCGCATCGCCCACGGCCTGCCGATTGGCGGCGACCTCGAGTACGCTGACGAAGTCACACTCGCCAAGGCCATGGAAAATCGGAGGGAAATCTAAATGTTTGAAACCGTCATCGGCGTCGCCATCGGCATCATCATCCTCGCGCTCATCATGAAGCTCGTCGCCTTGCCGATCCATCTCTTTTGGAAATTCATCACGAACAGCATCATCGGCGCCATCATGCTCTGGGTCGTCAA
>CACZFT010000035.1 GCA_902780535.1 uncultured Selenomonas sp.
TATGCATTTCCACATCTTAGCGGATGTCTTCTTTTTTGACAACATGAATTATTCTTCGAAACTATTCAATCCCACAAGTTTTGTGATTGAACCGAAAAAATGGTCAGAGGAGGGAAATCCAATGTTCCAGAAAACCGATTTTTGGATCGGCCTCGCGGTCGGCGCGGTTGCCGGCATTTTCGGCTATCGCTTCATGCAGGAGCGCGAGCAGCAGCTCGCTGCCATGCAGCCGGCGGCTCCGACGGCTGAGCTTCCGATTGCGGAACTCCAGCGCCAGAAGGAAGAGCTCGAGGATCTGATCGCAGCACAGGAAGTAAAGAAATAAAATCTTTTCTTGCGGCTTCCGGATGGGGCTGCCGCTTATCATGCGTGCGGCAGCCCCATCTTTCTAAAGGAGTAGTGAAAATGAATCTCATAAATACCCTCCAGATTCCGACCTCGAAGCTCGACCTCTTCATCCGTTCCGTCGAGATTTCCTCCTATCTGCCGGGGCGTGTGCGGCTGCGCTCGAAACAGCTCGTGGGGAATCCTGCGCTTGAAGTCGAGGTGCAGGCGCAACTCGGTGCGTTCCCCGAGATTGCGAGCGTCGAGACGAGCACGGTCACGGGGTCGATTCTCATCAAGTACGAGCCAGCCGTCCTGCGCAAGAACGCGGAGCTTCGCAAAGTCGAGGAATATATCATGACGCATGCAAAGAGGAGATGACACGATGTCGTATGTATCTGGTTTCATGATGGGCGCTGCCATCGGCAAGAGCCTCCATCAGATGTTTTTCGGAGGCCCGTCGAGAGCGGTGATGCCGCGGTTCCAGAATCCCGTGCCGCATCTGACGCAGGGTGTTCGCACAGCAGGCGTGCGGGCGCAACAGTATGGCGCTCGCGCTGCTGCTGCATTGCATCTTACGGCGGGCTTTCACTGCGTGAGCAAGCTGCCGGGGCGCCGCCGCTATCGCGCGGCGATGTCGCAGGAGCTTGCGGCGCTGCTCGAAAGCAAGCTCAGTGAGCTCGTTTTCCTGAAGCCCGTCAAGGCCAATGCGTTGACGGGCAGCCTGCTCTTCGTCTACGATCCCGCCGATGAGGCGAAGATGGATGTGCTCGAAGCGTTCCTGCGCGACAGCATTTTCAAGCGCGACTGGCAACGCACGGTCGATGATGTTGCGCAGCCGCTCGAGGCGCATGCCGGTGCCCTGACGAAGAGCGTGCGCGGCACGGTGCGGGCGTTTTCGACGTGGATTCGGAGCGTGTCGCATGGCTGGCTCGATGTGAGTTCGGCGGCGTTTCTTGTCTTCCTGCTGCGCGGCCTGCGCAAGATGATTCTGACGAAGCAGTATCCTTCGGGTTCGCAGATGCTCTGGTGGGCCATCTCGCTGATGAGAGGATGGCGAACCGTATGATGTACGGACGTTTGAACTATCATCTTCCGATTGCGCTTTCGCGCGAAAAGCGTTCAGAGCTCGCGGCGGTGCTGCGCCGCTACCGCATGGTAAAGGCCGTGCTCGTCGATGAAAAGCAGGTGCGCATCTGGTACACGGGCACGTTGCCAGCCCGCGAGCTCCAGCAGCAGATCATCACCGTCGTGCAGGCGGCGAAGGAAGCGGCTGTCACGCCGGCGGAGCGCCTCGCCGAATACCGCCGCGACGCGCTCGTGTCGCTTGCGGGCTTTGCAGTCGTGCAGATCCTGCGCAAGACGTCGCCGGAGCTTTTCGCCGCGACGAAGATTGCGCGCAGCCTCCTGACGGTGTTCCTCGCACGAAAGTTCATCACGAACGGCATCCGCGGGCCGCTCAAGGAGCATGCGCTCAACGCTGACACGCTGACGGCGACGGCGGTCATCGCATCCGTGCTCTCAGGCAAGCCTGAGTCGAGCCTGACGCTGCTGACGCTTTCGAATGGCGCAGAGATGCTGACAAGCTACGCCGCCGAACGTGCGCGCACGCAGATTTCGGGCCTGCTTTCGCTCGACCAGCGCTATGTCTGGCGCGTCGAAAATGGCGTCGAGTGCAAGATTCCCATCGAGCAGGTGCGCGCGGGCGATACGATTGCGGCGCATACGGGCGAGAAAATCGTCATCGATGGCCGCGTGCTCGCGGGCTCTGCCGCCGTCAACCAGGCGTCAATCACGGGCGAGTCGAATCCTGCCATGAAGCACAAGGATTCGCCCGTTTATGCAGGTTCCGTCGTCGAGGCCGGCGAGCTCGTCATCGCTGTCGAGAAAGTCGGCAAGGACACGAGCCTCGCGCATATCGTCCACCTCGTCGAGGAGGCGCAGAGCCGCAAGGCGCCCGTGCAGAACTTCGCCGACCAGATGGCGAACTTCCTCGTTCCGGTCTCGTTCCTCGGCGCGGCCATCGTCTATGGTGCGACGCGCGACTGGCAGCGCGTGCTGAACCTGCTGTTCATCGACTTTTCGTGCGGCCTGAAGCTCTCGACAGCGACGGCGATTTCAGCAGCGATTTCGGCCGCCGCGAAGCGCGGCATCCTCGTCAAGGGCGGCAACTACATCGAGGCGCTCGCCGAGACAGACACGGTCGTGCTCGACAAGACGGGAACGCTGACGGTCGGCATCCCGCAGATTTCGTTTACGCGCACGGCAAAAGGCGTCGATGAAAAAGAGATGATCCTGCTCGCGGCATCGGCCGAGCAGCATTCCGTCCATCCGCTCGCCGTAGCCATCCAGAAATATGTCAAGGAGCACGGCTGGACGACGCCGCAGCATATCGACAGCAAGACCGTCGTCGCGCGCGGCATGCTCGCCGAAGTGCCGGACTTCGAAACGTATCAGGGCGGCACGATCCGCGTCGGCAGCAAGAAATTCCTCGCGGAAAACGGCGTGAAAGATACGGAAGGCCTTATTGACAGCAGCCTCGCAGGCAAGAATCTGCTCTATGTCGCGCGCGGCACGAAGCTCCTCGGCGTCATCGGTATCGAAGATCCGATCCGTCCGGCGATGAAGAAGACGCTGAACCAGATGCGCCGCTATGGCATCGACGAAATCGTCATGCTGACGGGCGATAGCAAGGCCGTCGCGGCAAAAGTTGCGCAGGACATGGACATCGACGCCTATCATGCCGAAATCCTCCCCGAGGACAAGTCGAACTACGTCAACAAGCTCAAGCAGCGCGGTACGGTCATGATGGTCGGCGACGGCATCAACGACGCGCCTGCGCTGGCGTTCGCCGATGTCGGCGTCTCTTTGGGCGGCCGCCAGACCGACATTGCCGCCGAGTCATCGGCCGTCACGATTCATGGCGAAGACCCGGCCCGCCTCATGGAAGCGCTCGAACTCGGCCGCCGCACGATGCGCCTCGTGCACCAGAATTTCATGGCGACGATCCTCGTCAACAGCGCGGCCATGCTGCTTGGCGCGCTCGGCCGCATCAGTCCGCTCTACGCCGCCATCATCCACAATACGGCGACGCTCGCCGTCGTGCTGAACAGCTGCCGGATTTTGCAGACGGCGAAGCCCGGCATGTTTGCACGGAAACGGGCAGCATGAGCTGGCAATCCTCTATGAAAAATGAATCTGAGAAATCCGCAAGCGCGAGGGGCATTTGCGGATTTTTTGTGCGCTGGAGGGAATTCAGTAAAAAGAAGTTTCATCAAACATATATGTTTTTCACAAAGAGAGGTTGACAACGTTACGCGCCTGTTGTATGATAACATCATCGATGAATAAAACATATAAAGAAAGTATGATTTAATCCTGCACGAACATTATCGATGGGCGTTTGAAAGACTGGGAGGCAACGATATGAAAGTGACAGTCAATGGGGAACCGCTCGAGATCGAGAAGCCCCTTTCGGTAAAGGATTTTCTTGTCGTCGCGAAGGCGGAGCAGCCGGAGTATGTGACGGTGCAATTGAACGGCGAGTTCGTCGACCATTCGGGCTTTGAAACGACGACGGTGCAGGACGGCGATACGATCGAGTTCCTGTACTTCATGGGAGGCGGTGCGAAGTGAGCAAGCTCACGAATGAACAGCTCGAGCGCTATTCGCGCCACATCATCCTGAAGCAGGTTGGCGGCAAGGGGCAGGAAAAGCTCTTGGGCGGCAAGGTGCTCGTCATCGGCACGGGCGGCCTCGGCGCTCCGGCTGCGATGTACCTCGCGGCGGCGGGCGTCGGGACGATCGGCCTCGTTGATTTCGACGTCGTCGACCTCTCGAACCTCCAGCGGCAGATCATCCATCAGACGGCGGATGTCGGCAAGCCGAAGATACAGTCGGGCAAGGAGACGATTGCCGCGATGAATCCCGACGTGGACGTGCACACGTACAACGAGCTCGTGACATCGGCAAACATCCGCGACATCATCCGCGATCAGGACTATGATTTCATCATCGACGGCACGGACAATTTCCCAGCGAAGTTCCTGATTAACGACGCCTGCGTTTTTGAGAAGAAGCCGTTCGTCCATGCGGGCATCATCCGGTTCCAGGGACAGCTCATGACGTACGTGCCCGGCGAGGGGCCGTGCTACCGCTGCGTGTTCCCGACGATGCCGCCGAAAGATGCCGTGCCGACGTGCCGGCAGGCAGGCGTGCTCGGCGTCATGGGCGGCGTCATCGGCACGCTGCAGGCAACGGAGGCGCTCAAATACATCCTCGGCATCGGCGATCTTTTGACAGGGTATCTGCTGACGTTTGACGCGCTGAAGATGAACTTCCGCAAGGTGAAGATTCCGCGCAATCCGAGTTGCGCGGTCTGCGGCGACCACCCGACGATCACGGAGCTCATCGACTATGAGCAGCCAACCTGCGATTTGAAAAAATAAGCCTCCCTCTCAGAGGGAGGTGCCCGAAGGGCGGAGGGAGTCTCACAAGCATGACGTTGTAGTTTTGTAATTGTTGCTTGCGCGGGCGTCGAAAGAAGCAACTGCGACGCCCGCGTAAGATGCAATCTGTAATTGCATGCTGCATGCTTGTGAGACCCCTTCAGTCAGCCATTCGGCTGACAGCTCCCCCTGAGGTGGAGCCTTTGGTACGTACGATTTAGATGGGAGGTTGCGAATGATAGTTCATTTGAAGCTCGCAGACTACCTCGCGATGGTGCAGCATGCGCGGGGCGTTGCGCCCATCGAGGACTGCGGTCTCCTGGGCGGCACGATCGATGGCGACGGGAAGACCGTGGAAAAGGTCTTTTATCTCACGAACACGGATCATAGCGCGGAGCATTTTTCCCTCGACCCGAAGGAGCAGTTCGCGGCGGTGAAGGAGCTGCGCGCGCAGGGCTGGCAGCTCTTGGGCAACTGGCACAGCCATCCGGCGAGCCCGTCGCGGCCGAGCGAGGAGGACAAGCGCCTCGCGTTCGACAGCACGGCGAGCTATTTTATCCTCTCGCTCGCAGGCGGCGAGCCCGTGCTGAACAGTTTCCACGTGGATAAAGACAAGAACGTCACAAAAGAAGATTTGCGGATTCATTGAATATTTGGAGGAGAGCACGATGGCGGTAGATTACAAGGAACTCAAGAAGGGCGGCTTCATGCGCCAGAAGCAGAAAGACTGTTTCGCGATGCGCCTGAAGTCCGTCGGCGGCCATTTCACGGCGGCGCAGCTCGGCACGGTGCAGCAGGTCGCCGAGAAATTCGGCAAGGGCTATGTGCATCTGACGAGCCGTCAGGGCATCGAGATTCCCTATATCAAGTTGCAGGACATCGACGAAGTCAAGACCGCGCTCAAAGCTGGCGGCGTCGAAGTCGGCGTCTGCGGTCCGCGCGTCCGCACGATCACGGCGTGCCAGGGCGCGGCAACGTGCCCGTCCGGCCTCATTGACACGGTGAAGCTCGCGAACGAGTTCGACAAGCGCTATGGCGGTCGCGAGCTCCCGCACAAGTTCAAGTTCGGTTTCACGGGCTGCCACAACAACTGCCTGAAGGCCGAGGAGAACGACATGGGCATCAAGGGCGGCGTGCTGCCGAAATGGGCGGCCGAGAGCTGCATGTACTGCGGCGTCTGCGAGGCCGTCTGCCCCGAAAAGGCCATCGCGGTTGACAAGGACGCAAAGACGGTCACGTTTGACAAGGGCAAATGCGTCTACTGCGGCAAGTGCATCAAGAGCTGCCCGACGGACGCATGGACGGGCGACAACGGCTTCGTGATTTCGTTCGGCGGCCTCTATGGCAACCGCATCGCGATCGGCCGTCATTTCCTGCCCATCGTGTTCGACGAGGCAAAGCTCTATGAAATCGTCGATGTGACGCTGAAATTCTTCGAGGACAACGCGAAGCCGAGCGAACGCTTTGCAAACTGCCTCGATCGCGTGGGATGGGACAAATTCCAGAAAGCAGTGGAGGCAGTGTTATGAGCAAAGAAGCAGTTGATGACACGATTGACATCACTGATGTCGTCTGCCCGATCACGTTCGTCAAAGTCAAGGTTGCGCTCGAAGACCTCGAGGACGGCCAGAAGCTCGGCGTCCATTTGAGTGACGGCGAGCCCATCCAGAACGTGCCGCGCAGCCTGAAAGACGAGGGGCACAAAGTGCTCTCGGTCGACAAGAATGACGATGGAACGTGGGAGCTTGTTGTTGAAAAAGGCGGGCTGGGGTGAGTTTTTGCCTCCCTCTAGAGGGAGGGGGACCGCGGAGCGGTGGTGGGAGTAGTAGGATGATGAAGCCTGACAAGAATGCAGTCGTTGCTAAGGTCTTTAGCAACGTTCTGTATATCTGCTTGTCTCTAGCACCCAACTACTCCCCCAGTCAGCTACGCTGACAGCCCCCTCTAGAGGGGGCCTGAGAATGGGATTTTGTCGCCTATTAAAATAGTAAACATATATGAATTTAAAAATAAAGGACGCGAAGGGAGAGAGAAAACATGAAAGCGAAAAAGTGGCTGGCCGTGGCAACCGGGCTTCTGATGATGGCAGGGGTGATGGCTGGCTGCGGCAGCGATGCGGGAAGCTCCGGCGAAAGCGCGGACGGCCAGACATTCCTCAACGTGTCCTATGATCCGACGCGCGAGCTCTATTCCGATTTCAACGAGGCGTTCTCGAAGAAGTGGGAAGCGGACACGGGCGAGCATGTGAACTTCACGCAGTCGCATGGCGGTTCGGGCAAGCAGGCGCGCTCCGTGCGTGAAGGGCTCGAAGCTGATGTCGTGACGCTCGCGCTCGCGTATGACGTGGATGAAATCGCAGCGACGGGGCTCATCGACAAGGATTGGATCAAGAAGTTCCCAAACAACTCCGCGCCGTACACATCGACCATCGTGTTCCTCGTGCGCAAGGGCAATCCGAAGAACATCCACGACTGGGACGACCTGACGCGCGATGATGTCGCCGTCGTCACGCCGAACCCGAAGACCTCGGGCGGCGCGCGCTGGAACTATCTCGCGGCCTGGGCGTATGCGGAAAAGAAGTTTGGCGGCGATACGGAACAGGTCAAGGGCTTCATCAAGAAGCTGTTCCAGCAGGTCGTGGCGCTCGACTCCGGCGCGCGCGGCGCAACGACATCGTTCGTCCAGCGCGGCCAGGGCGATGTGCTCGTCGCCTGGGAGAACGAGGCTCTGCTCTCCGTGCAGGAAGACCCCGACAAATACGAAATCGTCGTGCCGCCCTCCAGCATCCTCGCCGAGCCGTCCGTCGCCGTCGTCGACGAGGTCGTCGACCAGAAAGGCACGCGCAAAGTCGCCGAAGCCTACATCAAGTATCTCTACTCGAAGGAAGGACAGGAAATCGCTGCAAAGCACTTCTACCGCCCGCGCGACGAGGAAGTTGCTGCAAAGTACGCCAGCCAGTTCCCGAAGCTCACGCTCGTGACGATTGACGATGCGTTCGGCGGCTGGCAGAAGGCGCAGAAAGATCATTTCGCCGATGGCGGCACGTTCGACCAGATTTACGAAAAGAAATGATGAAAATGACGAAACATGTGATTCCTGGCTTTCATTTCACGCTCGGCATCACGTTCTTCTACCTTTCCCTTATCCTCTTATTGCCGCTTGCGGCGTTCCTGCTCTATTCGAGCGGCATGGGGATGGCGAAGTTCCTCGATGTCGTCTGCGATGCGCGCGTGTTCCATGCCTATGAAGTGAGCTTTGGCACGTCGCTCGCGGCGGCCATCATCAATGCGGTGTTCGGCCTGCTGCTCGCGTGGGTGCTCGTGCGCTACGAGTTCCCGGGCAAGCGCATCTTCGACGGCCTCATCGACCTGCCGTTTGCGTTGCCGACGGCCGTCGCGGGTATCGCGCTGACGACGCTCTATGCGGAAAATGGCTGGCTCGGCCGGTTCTTCTATGCGGCGGGTGTGTCCTCGGCGTTTTCGGTCGTCGGCATCACGATCGCGCTCGTCTTCGTCGGCATTCCGTTCGTCGCGCGGAGCGTGCAGCCTGTACTGAAGGACCTCGACCCGAGCCTGGAGGAGGCGGCCGTGATGTTTGGCGCGACGCCGTGGCAGACGTTCCGCCGCGTCGTGTTCCCCGAGCTGCTGTCGCCGCTCCTCTCTGGGGCTGCGCTCGCGTTTGCGCGCGGCATCGGCGAGTATGGCAGCGTCGTCTTCATCGCGGGCAACCTGCCCTATGAGACGGAGATTGCGCCGCTCCTCATCATGGCGAAGCTCGAGCAGTTTGACTATCAGGCGGCAGCGGCGATTGCCATCGTCATGATGGCGCTGTCGTTCCTCATCCTGCTCGCGCTCAATAGCTACCAGCGCTATCGCGTGAGAAGACAGGGGGTGTGACGATGCAGAAAGAAAAAGGCGCGCTCGGCTGGGCGCTCATCGGGATTGCGGCACTGTTTCTCCTTGTCATGCTCGTGCTGCCGCTCGTGCTCGTCGCGAGCGAGGCACTGGCGAAAGGATGGCAGACGTATCTCAGGGCGATTACGGAGCCGTTTGCCGTCAAGGCACTCTATCTGACGCTCGAAGCGACGGTGCTCGCCGTCATCAGCAACACGGTCTTCGGCCTCGCCTCGGCATTCCTGCTGACGAAATTCTCATTTCGCGGCAAATCGCTGATCGGTTCGATGATTGATCTGCCATTTGCCATTTCGCCCGTCGTCGCCGGCTTGTTCTTCATCATGCTGTTCGGCCGCATGAGCCCGCTCTACCCGTTCCTGCGCGCCGAGCACATCACAATCGTCTTCGCCGTGCCGGGCATCATCCTTGCGACGGTGTTCGTGACATTCCCGTTCATCACGCGCGAGCTCGTGCCCGTCATGGAGGCGCAGGGGCGCGACGAGGAAGAGGCCGCCGCGACGTTCGGCGCGAGCGGCTGGCAGATTTTCCGCTACGTCACGCTGCCGAACATCAAATGGGCGCTCGTCTATGGCGTCATCCTCTGTACGGCACGCGCCATGGGCGAGTTCGGTGCCGTGTCCGTCGTCTCGGGCCATGTGCGCGGCAAGACGAACACGCTGCCGCTCCATATCGAGATTCTTTACAACGAATACAATTTCACGGCGGCATTCGCCGTCGCGTCCATCCTCGTGATTCTGGCCGTCCTGATTCTCGTGCTGCGCAATCTCGCGGAAGGACGCGCCAAAAGGGGGGAGTCCCATGACGGCTGAAGTCCATCTCCAGCATATCCAGAAGACGTTCGGCGGTTTCAAGGCATCGAACGACGTGAACCTCACGATCGAAAAAGGCCGCATCATCGGCCTCTTAGGCCCGTCAGGCTCGGGCAAGACGACGATCCTGCGCATGATTGCGGGCCTTGAGACGCCGGACAGCGGCGACATCTACATCGGCGGCCAGCGCGTCAACGACATCGAGCCCGGCAAGCGCGGCATCGGCTTCGTGTTTCAGAACTACGCGCTGTTCCGCTACATGACGGTGCGCGAAAACATCGCGTTCGGCCTCACGATCCAGAAGACGCCGAAGAAGAAGATCAAGGAGCGCGTCGATGCGCTCACGGAGCTCGTCGGGCTCAAGGATTTCGGCCACCGCTATCCGATGCAGCTCTCGGGCGGCCAGCGCCAGCGCGTCGCGTTTGCCCGCGCCCTCGCGCCCGAGCCGGAGCTGCTGCTGCTTGACGAGCCATTTGCGGCCATCGATGCGAAAGTCCGTAAGGAACTGCGCGGCTGGCTGCGCAAGGCCATCCACAAGCTCGGCATCACGAGCATCTTCGTCACGCACGACCAGGACGAAGCCGTCGAGGTCGCGGACGACATCGTCATCGTGAACCGCGGCCACATCGAGCAGACGGGCACGCCCGTCGAAATCTACCAGCAGCCGCGCACGCCGTTCGTCGCCGACTTCATCGGCGAGGCCGTCCATGTGCCGGACTTTACGATTTTCAAGGGCTTTGAAAATGGCCGGGCGTCGGGCGCGCACGAAGGCATCATCCGGCCGGAATTCCTCGAAATCGGCGCGGATGACAGCGAGATGCGCATGCCGCTCGCATCGGAAGACGGCACGGTGCGCGGCGTCTATTTCCGCGGCAACAGCGCCGAGGTCGATGTCGAAGTCAAGGGGCAGCTGCTCAAAGGCACGCGCAGCCTCGAAAAGCCGCCGCTCCACGAAGGAGACACGGCGAAAGTCTTCATCCACCGCATCTACAGTTTTGCCGGCGGGAAGACCGAGATTCTCGAGAACAGAGCAAAACAGATAGATTCTGTCATTATTTAAGAGACGTTCAGCCCCCCTCATTGAGGGCAATGTCGTTAAGTTAAGCGCGAAGTTATTCAAACTTCAGCCTCCCTCTAGAGGGAGGGGGACCGCGAAGCGGTGGAAGGAGTAGTAGGATGTTGTAGCCTGACAAGAATACATACGTTGCTAAAGTACTTTAGCAGCCTTTTGCATACTTGTTTGTCTCCAGCACCCAACTACTCTCCCAGTCAGCTACGCTGACAGCCCCCTCTAGAGGGGGCCTGGCCTAAAAGTTCCTTTGAGGTGATACCATTGAAAATCTTAGAGAAGCGCGCCGACATCCTGATCATCGGCGGCGGCGCGGCGGGGTGCTTTGCAGCGCTCACGCTCGCGAAAGAGAGACCCGACCTTTCCGTCGTCCTGCTTGAAAAGGCCGGCCTCAAGCGCAGCGGCTGTCTCGCGGCCGGTGTCAACGCGCTGAACGCCTACATCACACCGGGCCATGTGCCGCAGGATTATGTCGATTATGCGTCAAAGGACGCCGACGGCATCGTGCGCGAAGACCTGCTGCTGCAGATGAGCGAAGGACTCAATGACGTCACGCGGGACGTCGAGAAACTCGGCCTCATCATCCTCAAAGACAAGGATGGAAATTACGTCTCGCGCGGCTGGCGCAATCTCAAGATCAATGGCGAAAACATCAAGCCGATTCTCGCGAAAGCTGTGAAGGCCGCAAAAAACGTCGAAGTCCTCGAGCATGTCGATGTCGTTGACCTCTTGAAAGACGCCGACGGCCATGCGGCAGGTGCCTGGGGCGTGGCGCTTCGCGAGGAAGCGGTCGTCTACGTCCGCGCCCGTGCCGTCATCTGTGCGACGGGCGGCGCGGCGGGGCTCTACCGTCCAAACCATCCGGGCGAGGCGCGCCATTGCGTGTGGTATCCGCCATTCAACACGGGCGCGGGCTATGCGATGGGGCTTCGCGCGGG
Source organism: uncultured Selenomonas sp. (assembly GCA_902780535.1). Lineage (GTDB taxonomy): Bacteria > Bacillota > Negativicutes > Selenomonadales > Selenomonadaceae > Selenomonas_C. The sequence goes on from CACZFT010000035.1 coordinate 11,503, forward strand.
TGCGGAGATGACGAGCTTTGAGATGCGCTTCATCGCACTGCGCTGCAAGGATACGATCGCCCCGACCGGCACGCTCGCGCAGGGGGTCGGCGCGCCGCAGGTCAATGCGCGCGGCGAGAAATATCAGGCCAAGTACGGCAACACGACGTCCGAACGCCTCTATGCCGTCGTCAGCGAGAACCTTGCAGGGCGCGGGCCGTGCTACCTCGAGACGCGGGGCATTTCAGAGAAAGCGGAAACGTCTCTTGAAAAAGCCTACCTTAATATGGCACCCGCGCAGACGATGAAATGGCGCGAGACAGGCCTCGGCCCTAGAATTGCGGATGTCGAAGTCGAGGGCACGGAGCCCTACGTCGTCGGCGGCCATACGGCGAGCGGCTACTGGGTCGATGGCGATCGCCAGACGACCGTGTCCGGCCTTTTCGCGGCGGGTGATGTGGCCGGCGGCTGCCCGCAGAAATACGTGACAGGCGCGTTCGTCGAAGGAAAAATCGCGGCGAAAGGCGCGGCAAAATATGTAGAACGCGCAAAGGCAGAGGCGGAGCACCGCACGAAAGCAAAAGCGGCGAATCCCGCAGGAAATGAACAGGCAGCATCATCTGCACCCGTGCAGACGCCAGAAGAGATTGCCGCACGCATGACAGAACTGCTCGCGCCGCCAGACGAACCGTCGCTCTTCACGCCAGACGCACTCGAAGAAGCCATGCAGCAGACGATGGACGAATACGCAGGCGGCATCGGGGCGCACTATCGCTACACCGAGCGCCAGCTCGACCTCGCGGCAAAGCACATCGACCGCATCACGCACCTCTCCGATGACCTGCGCGCCAGCGACGCCTATGGCCTGCTGAAGATTTTCGAACTCCAGGAGCGCCTGCTCGTCTGCAAAGTCCTCATCGAGCACCTCAAAGCCCGGAAGGAAACAAGATGGCACAGCTTCGCAGAAAACCTCGATTATCCAGAGAAAAATCCGGCATTTGCGAAATACGTCAACTCGCGATTGATTGACGGAAAAGTTAAGATTATCCTGCGCGACCTCGTACAGTTGCCTCCCTCTCAGAGGGAGGTGCCATTAAGTTAAGGGCCAGGCCCCCTCTAGAGGGGGCTGTCAGCGAAGCTGACTGGGGGAGTAGTTGGGTGATGGAGACAAACAAGTATGCAGAACGTTGCTAAAGACTTTAGCGACGCATGCATTCTTGCCAAGTTATCGCAT
>CACZFT010000036.1 GCA_902780535.1 uncultured Selenomonas sp.
CGCGCGATGACCTTCGGGTCTTTCTGGTCGTTCTTCGTCTGATTGTTGTCGTCGAGTTCCTTGGAGCGGCACACATGCAGGGGATTCACGAGGACGAGCTGGATGCCAGCTACGTCCAGGAAGTCCCTGAGGCCGAACCAGTAGTGGCCGGTCGGCTCAGCGCCGACGATGATCTTGTCCATGCCGTTCGCAGATTGCAGGCCCTGCATCCATTTCAGGAAGAGCTCGTAGCCACTCCTGCAATCCATGAACGAATAGACGCGGTCAAGCTCGCGGCCCCTGTAGTCGAACGCACGCGCATACTGCTTCGTGCTGCCAATGTCGACACCGACAACCAGAGTCTTCTCCGTGACTTGCTCAATCTTGTCATTCTGTGTATACTTTTTCATAGGGGAACACCTCATATTCAGGATTTGTCAACTGGCCGGTTAACATAATCCTATTCTTGGTGGCACGCGGAGATCTTCGAGACGATTTGCCGCCTCGAGTTTCCTTGTCTGCAAAACTCTTGATCATGATTTTATTATACACGAAGGACAGGTATATATCAATCGGGCGTAATCCAGTGCATCTGTCAGAGAGAAGCTTCACGGCAGAGTTCGTAAATGGCCTCGTTGGATGTCATCTCGGGCGCAGTCATCTGCGAAAACTCCTGGATGAAATCATATGTCCGCTCAATGTCCTCTTCCGTCGATGTCGAACCTTTGATGAGCCGTTCGTAGAGGAAATCGATGCCGCCATAAAGGAAGCCGAAGAAAATTTCATCTCCAATCTTGCGTTTTTCTTCCTGGCGATCATAACGGAACGCTCGATTCACGCGTTCCTCTGCCGAAAGATGCTCTTTGTCGTATAGCAGCATGATGAGGCGGTAGTCGAGTTCAAGCTTGTCGCTGATCAACAGGAACTTTTCAGGAAAAATGCCAACAGTCTCCTTCTTGTCCATGTCCGGCTCTCCACGCCGATTCCACAAGAAACCAGCGACGACAGCCGCTGGCAAGATGTCGGCATAAGATTGGAAAACGGTCTGTCTCTGCAATGCCTGCCCTCCGGAACGCTTGTCCGGCGCAAGCTGCCGCATTTCCTCCGCATGATGCCCATGCAGATAAAATCCCTTGCTCCCATACTCTTCGAACATATCATATGCTCCTTTCGATGTGCGTGCGCGTCAGATTCTCTGCCACAAGCTGCCATTGGCGACCGATGCGCTGGGAAAGTTCGTGCTGCGCCGTCTCGCCATCCGTATCCTTGATGAAAAGGATGACCTGCCCTGCGACTTTTGGCAGTGCCCGACAGATCTGCTTGATGCGCAGCTTGTCGAAGGAGGAAAGGGGCGCATCCATGACGAGCGGGTAATTTTCCGCATTCACGCTGCTGACATCACCATCGTCACGCTTTGTCTTCGCCATTTCGATGATGCCGGAGATGAACGCGAAAATGATAGCATAGCTCTGTGCCGTATTCTTCTCGAGATCATCACCGCTAACGCCTTGTTCTGTATTTGTCACATGCGTGCTGACCGCATAACTTTCAGAAACATGCAGCTCGATACCTTCTCCATAAATTTCTTCGAACACGCGGTTGATTGTCCGCTCAAGTTCCGCGCGCGTCACTTTCTCCCGCTCACGATAGGCACTGTTCAGGCGGCGGAGAATTTCAGTTGCGTACCGCAGATAGCGCAGATTTTTCTGGTTCCGTTCATCCCGCGAAAAGATTTCCTGCAGCTCGCTTTCCAGCTTTTTCTTCCGCCCCTCGTCATTCCCGATGGCTACAGCAATCTGGCGCACCATGCGGATGCATTCTTCCTTTTTCCTGCCCGCTTCCTGAAGGCGTGTCCGGACAGCTTCGAGAGCGCGCTTGTCAGGAATCTGATCTTCGATGGCCAGCATGTCGCTCTGCGCCTTCTCCTTCTCACGCTTCCATCCGCGTGTCTGACGGACGAGCCGTTCAAAATCTTCCAGAAAGCCATCGCTTGTTTCTGCGCGCTGGCGAACCTGCTTCGAGAAAAAACCTACCATCTGGCCGATGCTGTAGGGCGGCAGGCTCTTGATGAGCTCGCGCAGGCAGGCGGATTTCTCCGGATCCTTGTCAAGTGCCAGGCCGCAAAGACACGTCTTCCGCTCGAGCAGGAACTTGATGGTATCCGCATGGATGTAGGGGATGCCAGTATCAAGGATTTTTTCTTTCTTCAGCACTTCGAGTGCAGGCTGCAGGAGCGAGCGGGAGAGGGCGTCTCCGACATGTGCAGAAAATTGACGAAAAAGCGTCTTCGTATCTTCCATCTCCCGCGTCTCGCATTCAATGGCATGTTTTTTCAATTGGTCATACTGGTCGCGCAGTTCGATATCATGCTGCATGGTGCGCATCTGATCCTGGGTCTCGCTCTGCGCCTTTTCATAGCGCTTCCGGTCTTCTTCAAGTCGTTGTTCTTCTTCTTTGTTCTTCTCGACCTGCCGTGCAAGCTTTTCGAGTTCCTGCTGCTTGCTCTGGATCTTGAGATTGCTGTCTGCGCTGATTTCCTGCTGAAACATCCCGAGAACGGTACTCTTCTTTTCCAAAGCCCCGAAGTGGCGGATGGCTGCCTGCAGCGCATTGAGACCGACGAGGCCACGCACGGCTTCTTCGAAATTGTGACTCCGTTTCTGCGCAATGAGTTCGTCGCTCATGGAATGGATGCGCTCGCCATCGAAGAAGAAAAAGCGTGAGAGCTCCTGCGGCAGCATCTCCTTGACCTTCTTGATGCTATCCGCATCGCCGAACGAACGCCAGTCCCCATGCGAGTTCTGCTGCGACACGCGGAAGACGCGTCCGCTGCGCCGTTCGCGATTGTAATATTCGCTCCGATACAAGCGGTACGCTTTTCCGAGGTGCACGACTTCCATCTCGACCGAGACTCTTCCCTCACCTTTGCGATCGCGAACTTCCCGATTGATCAGTTCCTTTTCCTTGAAATCCGTCTCGCCGTAGAGGCACCACATAAAGGCCTGCGCGAGTGTCGTCTTGCCCGTATTGTTATTGCCTAGGATGAGCGTGACGTTCTTTTCTGCATCCGTGGAGAATTCCAGTGTCTGGGTACCCTTGAACTGGCGGAAATTCTCTAGTTTAATCTTCTTGATGTGCATCGACATACTCCTTAATCGTCGCAACGTGCTTTTTGACTACGGCAATATCACGAAGATTGCCCTCCCTCAGCTGGCGGGATTCTGTAAAAATCACGCGCTTCATAATCTGATCCAGCGTTTCGGCATCCAGCGGTTCTTTTTTCTCCATCATAAATCCTCCCAACATTCTTCTTCCATATCTTCAAAATCATACAGATGATACGCATCCATCATGTCATGAAAGAGTTCCCAACTCGCAAAGGATTCCCGTGCCAGAGCAATGAAATCCTTCATGCGGACGAGTTCGCGTTTGACGAGGCCCTGCTCGAGCGCCGCTTTTTCGTCCGGCCCTGCAAAGACATCCGCAAGCGGCCGCGGCAAGGTAATAAAATCATAAATGTCTGCATGATCCTTGCCTGGTGACAGCCGCAACACGCGGCCACGCCGCTGGATGTACTCCTTCGGATTCGTCGTGCTCGCGAGCAGGAACGCCTTGCGGATAGCGGGAACGTTGACGCCTTCGTCGAGGCACTTGATGGCTACGAGGGCTTGGAGCTTTCCCTCCGAAAATTCCTTGAGCCGCCACTGCCGCTCTTGCGCATCCTCGCGCGAAGTGAATTGTGCCGTCTCCATGCCAAGCTCGAAATTCAGCATGCGCGAAATCGCGTCAATCTGCCGCACGTCGGCACCGATGTCCTCATCGCCCTCGCCGACGCGCCTCCATGAGCTCTCGAAGCGCCGTCAGCTTCCCTTCTGCGCCCGCGACGATCCGCGCACGCTTCAAAGCGAGCATCTTTCCCATCTCATTGAGCTCCGTCCGGCCATTCCGCTTCTTGACAATGCATTTGGCAATCCGCTTCGTGAGCGCGGCATACGCCTCCCGTTCCGGCTCTGTCAGCGTGACGACAACGGGATGATAGTCATAGGGCGTCAGCTTCCCTTCGCGGATGGCACGGCCAAGATCATACTCGATGCACTTTTCGCCAAAGTAGCGCAAGAGCGCTTCCGTGCCGCCTGCATCATGATGACGTTCCAGCGTCGCTGAAAGCGCAAGGCGGTAGCGATATGGCACCTCGAGCGTCTTTCGGAGGTGCATCGCGCCGAGATTGTGTGCCTCATCCACGAGGAGCAGCACATCATCGGCAATCTTCGACAGTTCCTTTTGCACCGCTTCCGAAGCAAACGTCGCATTCGTGCAGAGAATCGTCAGATAAGGACAGACGCCGAGCCGGAAGTCAAAGACGCTATCCCGGATGCGCTTCTTGTAATCCCGCTGCGGCGAGCCGCTGTAGGCAATGATTGGCTCACCGCCAAACGCCCGCACATCGCCCGCCCACTGCTCGACGAGATGCTGGAACGGACAGACGATGACGACCGCGAGCTTTTCCCGATGCTCCGAGAGAGCTGCGGCCGCGCCGAGGCCCGTGTACGTCTTTCCCGTGCCCGTCGCCATGTCGAAGATGCCGCAGCCATCCGCTGCGAGCCACCGCTCGATGGCCTCCTGCTGGTAATCATAGAGCGTGACATTCTCCGGCTTCGTCAGCCGCCCGCGCGGTACGGGCGGGAGAACGTCCTTTGGCCGCTCCTCTGGTGCCACATAGTTGTCAAAATCAAGTGTTTCCGTCTGATACCGCCGAAGGATTTCCCGTCCGACCTCAGGAAAGGCACGGACATCAAGACTCGGTTCCTCATCGTTCCAGATGGCATCAAATGCCGCTGCCTTTGCCTGCACGCGCGCAGCATCCTCTGCGTGCCACGAACAGAACACGTCGAAGGCCTCGTAATTTTCCGCCAGCCCCGTGACGGACTCATTCATCGAACCGGAAAATGCAACGACATTCCCGGCCTCGTCCTCGATGAGACCGAGCTTCTCATGATACATGCCAGCTCCTGAAAGGTCTTTCGTCGTCGCAATCCGAATGTCAAGAAAACCGCCTGCGATGAGGTTCGCCAGGAGATTCCAGCGGTCGTGCATCTCGGGGGAATCCGCTTCAACATCATCGAGCTCGCGCAGAAGCGCTGTCTCGATGACCTCCGACCGTTCCCGATACCCGCGCTCGATGGCCTCGCAGTCTTCTTCCGAAAGATGCGGCGAAGCAACGACCTCCATCCGCCCGCCCCGCCGTACGAGGCCGCAGACGCCCGGCAGGATGGCGAGAAGCGCTGTCGAGGAAAAGAATCCGACCGCTCTGCGGTAGCGGCAGGCTCGCGAAAGCAGCGGCACATAGAAATCGCGCGGGACATCATCACGGAGCGTGCGGTACTCGGGCCGGATGGATACATCGGACAAACGCATGCTCCCGAAACATCTCTCTGATATGTCGTTCATTGGCACAGCTCCTGCAAATGCTGCTGCAAGTCCTGAAGAATCAGATGATACCTGTCCCCCAAGAATTTCTTCTGGTCTGCTTCAACTTTGAAATCCTTTGGGCGCTCCGGGATGAAGTGATCCGTGATGCTGCCCGCATAGAGATTGTCCAGATAGACCTGCGGCGACTGCGCGCCGATGAATTTGTTGGCCAGACTTGAGATGTACGTCAGATTGAGCGGGCTGTTCAAGAGGTTCTGCTTGTCCTTGCGAAGGTCGCTCGTCACGTTCTTCATCGTCTTGCTCGTGCCGAGCGGGATGATGTGATGAAGCTCGAGCTTGAGAGGGACGTTCAAGGTCTTTCCGCTTGCTTCCACAAAGATTTCTTCATTGTTGGCAATGCGTTCTGCACGGAGTTCTATGGTCTTATCCCGATAGAAATCATGCGGATGCTTGCTGAGTACATATGCAAAGAGGCCATTGCTCACCACAGGATTCACGGCCTCTGGATGAAGCAGTGTCGCAAAATCCGAATATTTCTTCCGTGCCAGGACATCATGCGCATCATCTGCAAATGGGTTAAAATCCGACTGCCGTTCCACGTATTGGTAGAGCCATGCGGTATCCTCCGCACATCTGCGATTCTGGTTGGTGATATATCTCCCTGAAAAAATGGAGACCCAGTACCAGTATTCCATGCGATCCAGCTTCTTCTTATCCTGCAAGATGTTTTCATCGCGCATCAGATAGGCAATTGGAAGCACCATGAGCTTGTAGCTGAGCTGGTCAATCCGCAGGAGGCCGCAACGTTGATTCAGGAAAGTGACCGCGCGCAAGAGCGAACGGATGACGAGCTCGCTTTTCTCGTGAATCGCCTTGCTGCCGAGGTTCAGAATGCTCCCCCGCTTGAAAAGCACCGAGATTTCGTTTTCGACTTCCCGGATGTTCTCTTTTTTGATTTCTTTCATCTCTGGCATTTCGATGCAGAGCGCCAAGAGATCCAGATACCATTTCTGGAAGGTCGCCGTCATGCGGTGGCTGTTCGGATCGAGAATACCGATTTTTTCAAGTGAAAACTTCCCATCCTTATCCTCACTGCCAGCGTTTTCTTCCATCATCTTCATCACGCGTTCTGTCAGGGATGGATACTCCCCGCACTTCGCCGCCCGCGCTACAACGAGGTCATACGTGGAGAGCGCCGTTCCAGAATTGTTCAGGTTTTCGAAAATGACGATGGCACGATTGATTTCGTCTTTTTCCAGTTTGATGAACGTCAGTTCCTGATTCAGGACTTCTGTCAGATAGCTCTGCATCGAGCTTGACCATGTAATGGCCAGCTTGTTCGAGCATTTCATCCAGACCATATCCATCTGTGGTGTCTGCGTCTTCCATTTTTCTGCCGCACTGTCGATTTCGCACAAGATGCCCAGCATCTCTTCTTTGAAATCCGCAGGCATGTTTTCCCAGCCTGCCCGGATCTCATTCATCCGTTCCATCGCGATCTCTGTCAGAATGTCGGTGGTGACATGCTTCTCATCACGATACAGCTGATACAGGGGGAGCAGCTTCTGCGCCGCCGTCTGCCGGAAAAAATCATCTTTCGGCGCTCCTGGCGCGTACCATTCATTTGCATTCTTCTTGTACAGGGAAAAACTCTTCAGCCGGCTTTCAATCACGGAGGGCTCCAACTTGTTGATTGCACGGTCCCCTTCTGGAAATCTCAACGTCCGCAGTCCGAAAACATCTTCCTCATCCGGCGTGAAATCCAGAAACCAGCGGAGATTCAGCCTGCTTTCCAGCGACTTCAGCTGATCCATCCAATCGCCCTCGTCACGAAAAAGATCAGAGAATGCATTCTTCAGCGTCGAAAGCCGCTGTTGCCCGTCCAGCAGATACCGGCGGACATCCGTTTTTGCGCTCTCTGTATTCTGATTCGTTCGCCAGCACATCCGCTTTTCTGCAAAATCATCCCGGTTCCCCTCTAAGAGCAGCATGCTGTTGATGGGAATCTGAACAAGAAAGGCAGCGATGAGGCTTTTCTGGTCTGCGGCTTTCCAAACGAACTCTCTTTGAAAATCCGGCAAGACCAAGATTCCTTTTTCATCCTCTGACAGAATGTCGTTGAGTGTCATCTCCATGATGATCTCCCTCCTGTGTCACAGTTCCTCTGCGATCTCATCGAGCACTGCCCGTAATCGCTCGAAATCCTCACTCCCCGTCATCGCACTGACGCTGAACCGCACGGTTCCCGCAGGAAATGTCCCGAGGAAGCGATGCGCTTCTGGTGCGCAGTGGAGACCGGTACGGACGGCGATGCCGCGTTCGCCGAGGATCTTTCCCGCTTCGTCAGGCGCGAGGCCATCGAACGTTGCCGAGATGACGCCGATACCCTGCTCTGGCACGATGGGATGGATAAAATCGTAATGCGCCAGGAGCGCGAGCAGGCATTCGCGTGCCTTTCGTTCGCGCATAAAGAGCGTGTCAATGCCCTCGCGCTCGATATAGCCAAGCGCTGCACGGAGCCCCGCGGCCGCGAGCATGTTGCGGCTGCCCGCTTCGTAGCGCAGCGGAGCGACGCCTGGCATATCGGGATTTGCAGAATCAACGCCGGTGCCGCCATAGAGGAGCGGCCGCAGGCGGATGCCCTTGCGAAGCATGATGCCCGCTACGCCGAACGGGCCGAGGAGTGTCTTGTGTCCTGCGAAGATGGCAGCATCGGCCTGCGCTGCGACGAGGTCCAGGTCGATGAGTCCTGCCGTCTGTGCCATGTCAAGCACGGTCATCGCGCCCGCCCGCTTCGCGCATGCAAAGATGTCTGCGGCCGGTGCCACAGCGCCGCAGACATTGCTCGCATGGCTCAGGATGACGAGGCGCGGCGGATGCATCGCAAACTGCGCTTCGATAGCAGCAAGATCGTATGTGAGCGTCTTGCGAGCAACCGCAAGATGTTCCACGTGGAACATCGTCTGTTGTTGCAAAGCATGGAGCGGTCGCAGGACGGCATTGTGTTCGAACGGCGAGATGTAGACGGTCTCCCCTGCTGCGTAGTCCTGTCCTTGCAGCACGAGGTTCAGTGCCTCCGTTGCCGAAGACGTCAGCACGGCAGTATGCTGCTCCGTATGGAAAAGCTGCCCGAGCGCCTGCCGCACATCAGCGAGCAGCCGCCCAGCATCGCGTGCGCCTGCATAGGCACCGCGCCCCGCGCTGCCGTCGCCGTGATGCCGGTAGAAGTCATCCATCGCATCGTAGACACAATCCGGCTTCGGATACGTCGTCGCCGCATTGTCAAAGTATGCCGTCTGTCCCATCGTCGTTCCTTTCCATCATTCTATGCTGATGCCATGCTGCAAGCCTGTTCAGAGCAGCGCCTGCAACGCCTCGACGAGCACCTGCCGCTTTTCCTCACGGCTCAAGGCACCGCCCATCGTCTCAAGCGCATCGTCGATCTCGTTGCGCAGGAGCTTCGCACGCGGACCCAGATCAATGCGGTCGAAAGCTTTCTGTTGCTTCTGTCCCGCAGCATCCAGATAAGAAATGAAATAATCCTCCTGCGTCCCAGCTTCTGTCGGCGCATCCACATCCACGCGCTGTTCTCCGCGCTCTTCCTGCGCTTCGATTTCTGCCTTTGCTGCGCGCACACGTTCGAGGAAGAGCGAGGCTTTTCCGTCGTCCCAGTCATTCATGCGTAGGCCGAGGACGGCACGGGCAAGCGCTTCGAGCGTCTGCAAATCACCCGCAGGCGGCGTGAGGACGATGTCGAGCATCGCCTGTGCCGTACCAGAAAAGACATGCTGCCGTGCTTTTGGAGACAGCCCTTCCCGCCAGTCTGCCAGCGCAGAGCCAAGACTCGTTTCCGCCTGCACATCATGACCGAACAGCGCTGCGAGCTCCTGCATGAGCCGCGCAGAGAGCCGCATTTTTGCACCTGCGAGTTCCTGCCGGGCCGCCGTGACCTGTGCGAGAACGCTGGAAAGCGGCCCTTCCGGGAACATCTGCGGCAGCGTTTCGAACAAGTAAGCGCGCGCATTGAGATAGGGCTTCTGCAAGCTCTTGCGGAACCGTGCCGCCTCTTTGGAAACGTCGCTCGTCTGCCGCGCGTAGCCCGGCAGGCTGAGGAGCCAGCGCTGCATCGCCCGCACGAGCGGCGCAAAGCTCCCATCAACGCGTTCCTGCGGTGCAAGCTCTTCGATAAAGAGCGATTCGAGTCCGCGGAAGTAGGCGTCCTTTTCCGCACTCCACTGCTCGCGCTGGACGCGGTAGCGTTCGGGATGCGCCTCAATCGCGCGGAAGAGGTCGGCGCGAAGCTCCATCTCGCGCCCGTCTGCTCCCAGGATAGTCATATGGTCGCGCCGTCCGTGCAACGCTGCCGCAAGGAGGATGGGGATGGGGCCGCGCTTCATCGCAATCCGGCCTGCGGGAGCGCAGAGCGCATCGTAGAGATAGCCGAACGAAGATTTTTCCCCGCCATCGGCCTGTGCAAAAAAGCCGCAGATCATCTGCATGACGCGCTCGATGCGGTCATCGGCGAGCCCCGTCATACGAAGCGTCTCGCGCTCTCCGTCGCGCACAAGGATGCCCGTATGGCGAAGCGCGCTCCGCACGAAGGCCATGCCCTGGCTCACGCCCTTCTGCCCGAGGTCAGGCACGAGGACAGGCGCGAGCAGCGCCTCGATAACGCGTTCCCGTGTGCGCTGGGATGCAGGTGTCAGCGTGTTGCGGTTCAGCGTCTCGTTGTTGATGACAGGCGCCCTGTCATAGATAGCTGCACAGATGCTCGAAAGCATGCGCGAAAGCTGGGCACGCCGCTGGATCTTCTGCTGCTTTCCCTCATAGAAATACCAGACGCCGCCGCGCTCCGGCTCGGTCATATCGCGCAGGAATGCCGTAAGCAATGTGCCCGCATCAGCGCGTACGAGCTCGTATTCTTCCCGCAGCACGCGGTCATCCGTTGCCGCGCGGAGCTCACCTGCCGCGAGATAGCGGTAGGCCGCCGCCTCGATGGCCGGGCAGCGCTTTGGCAGGACAAAGAGGCAGCGCTCGGCATGAACGGGCCGTGCGGCCAGCTGCTGCCGGAGCGTCGCGACATCCTCGCCCGATGCGGGCAGCAGGGCAAAGACCATGCCATCGGCCGCCGTCTCCGAAAGCATCGCCTCCCAGTCCGTCTGCGCGAGGAACGCCTGCCCCGTCACGAAACGGAATGCAAAGTACCGCGTCATCTCGAAATCGTCATTGTATTTCGCAGGATAGAGGTACACGTCTTTCACGAGAGCGTTGAGCACTTCAACGAGCGGCCGCTCCGTGCGGATCTTTTCGGCGCAATCCTGGCACCGCTGCTGCACATCGATGCCAGACGCCTCCTTGATGGAGAGCATCCCGCTCCCCGGGCGTTCATGGAGGAGATACGCCTCATCCGTCAGCGCGTGGAGCGCGCGCACGACATGCTGCGTCGCGGCGGCACCGTCATAGGCGAAGACGATGACATCCGCCGTCGGCAGGAGCTCCGCGCCCTGCGCGACCATTTCGAGGAGCGCGACCGTCTTCAGGAGCTTTCGGGAAAGTGCATCCTTTGTCCGCGCGAGCGCCTGCAGCGTGCGGCGGTAGACCGCGCCGACAAGGCTCGTATAGGCTTCCTGCCGGAAGAGCGGCTCGAAATAATCAAAGAGCTGGTCGGGCCGCAGGAGCGGGAAATCATCCCCTGCCGCCCCGGCTTGCCGCAGAAAATCCGTGAGCGTATTGCGGCTGTCGCGTGCGAGGAACGTGAAGAGCGTCCGCTCGTTCTGCGCGACGAGATCCGAGAGGCGCGGCAGAAGGTACACCGTCAGCGGATGCAGGGGATAGCAGGCACGCACGGCAGCCGCTTCGTCGCGGGCATCGGCGAGGATATGGAGAGCGGACGTCCGCGCGATGAGCGCTGAAAATGCCGCGTCATGTGCACGCGAAAAGGCCGCGAACGCCGCAGGCTCCTTCTCGATGACGCGCCCGATGAGTTCGTAGGCTTCGGCAAAACTTTCCTGCATTTCCACATGCACGAAGCGCTCGGAAACGCCACGCCAGCCATCGACTTTGGATTTTGAGAGGCGGCCGAGATAGTTCGTGACATCCTTGTGCGTGATGAGCAGCAAGTGAAGCTGCGCTGCGCCGCTCCGTCCCGCCCGCTCTGCAAAATCCTGCAAGAGGCGCGTCTCGCTGATGCCCGCCGTCTCGATCTGCGATTCGAGATACTTGCCAAACTCGTCATAGACGACATAGAGCCCACGATACCCGCGCTCTGTGACAGCACGGGCCGCCTGTGCGTAAAGCTCGACGACATCAGCATCCGCATAAGGTTCGAACGTGCTGCCCGCCGTAAGCTCCGGGTAAACAGTGAGAAACGCCTGGTAGCTCGCACCATCAAAGGCCGCGAGCCGCGCGAGGAATGTCTCCATCGAAACGTCGAGGCGCTCCCCGAGGGCCCGATACGTTGCAGGAAACGCTTTCTTCCACCGCTGGACCTGCCGGACAGCCGCCTGATACGGCGTCTCCGGCAGGAGCCCCGTGAGATGTGCTGCTGCGAGCGTGCGCTTCAGTGCGAGCAGAAAAGCGGCCGACAGATCCTTCTGCGTGCCATCGACGATGACAGGCAGAAGCGGCAAAGACTCCTCCGCGAGCACCTGCTCTCCAAGATACTGCGCGAGCTGCGGCCGCTCCGTGCGCAGGGCGGAAAGCAAAGGCGCGAGCGCCTCCTTGTGGCGCTTTGCGAGCAGCGAGAGCAGAACGAGCACGGCATGCGATTTTCCTTTGCCATACGCACCGACGAGCAGATGGGCGCGCTCCGTGGCATGCGGTGCCGTCGCGAGCACGAGCTCCTCGATGACGCGCAGCGTCGCTTCCGTCGGCACGAAATCGCGCACCTTGTCCGCGCGTGCGAGGTCATACGCGAGATTCACCGAGCTCTGGAAGCCGCTGCGCGGCACGATCATCTGTTTTCCGTTCATCCTTCTCCGACCAGCCCTTCATAGTATCGCTCCGCCCAGGCAAGCGGCGGCTCTTTCGTCCGGATGCGCACGACATCGAGCCCCGCGGTCCGCACGACCTGGAGTGCGCCAGATCGCTCCATCCGATAGAGCATCGCAAGCAGCCCCGCAAAATCGAGCCCGAACGTCCGCCCGGCACCTGCCATTTCCTCTGTTCCCGATAGCACATCCTGCAAGGACAGTTCTGCCCTGCCTTTCGCAAAAGCGAGCAGAACGGCTAAAAAAATCTCGGACGGGATGTTCGCAGGATCTTGCAATTCCCGCCGATATACCTTGCTCTTTCCCTCCTTGCCACCCGTTCCATCCACGGAAACAGGACGCAAGAGGCCGAGGGAGCCGAGCGGACAGTCGATATTGCTCTCCGGATCCACGCGCCCCTTGAGCAGCGTGCGCGGGATGTACGTCGCAAGAATGCAGTCAAAATCACTCGCCAACGAGCTCTCGGCCGCATCAGCCTCTCCGCGCAGGGTATGCACGAAATCCTCTTTCGTAAACTCCTGCATCAGGAAGCGCTGGAAGAAGAAGTGCCACGACGTCGCAAGCTCTTCATTTGTCACAAGGTGCGCATGCAGGAGCCAGAGCGTTCCAATTTCTTCAATATATGGGTCTTCCCGCCAGATGAGCTCGCCGAGCTCTGTCAGCTTCTGCACGCGGTGACTGCCTTCGCTCGTTTCCTTCGTGAGGCCCGTTGCCTGCATCCAGTAGCGCAGCGATTTCACCATGTTGCTGCCGAGGCCGAGCTCTTCCATCGCATCTTTTGCAAGAAAGATGTCTCCGCGCTCACGCACATGCTTCATGCCTTTGTACAGCCAGCCGCGCCGAATGGCAAACGATTCATGACCCTTGAATTTCATACGCACTCTCCAGATTTGATTTCAAAAATTTATGCATGAGGCAGCCGCCGTCGAGATACTTCGCCGTCACGCACATCTTGCAATGACGGCATTTCTCGGGCGAAATCTCATAGCTGTCCGCGCGCACTGTGATGGCTCCGTGCGGGCAGAGCGATTCGCATTTCAGGCAGCGGCGGCAGGCATTGAATTTCCGTACCTGATACCCCGCCATGCGCTGAAGTGCCTCATGATCTTCGACATTCAGCGTCTTCACCTTCACCGCATAGTCATAACCGTCCTGCGCGAACGGCTGGAGCGAAAGAATCGGCACCATCGTCCGCGAATCAAGCACGAGCACCTCATGCAGGAGCTTTCGGCCGAGTTCTTCCGACACAATGCCGAACGGCACAAAAAGATTCGTGAACGCCCGCGACATCGGACGGTTCAGCCGATAGATTTTCGCATGTTCCTCCGCCGTGCAGTTTGAGAAGCGAAGCTTCACATCCTCGGCTGCGCGCAGGCCGTTGCCGCCCTGGCGGCTCTTCCAGTTGCCAGAATCGACATATTCCTCGGGATCGGGCTTTCCAACCTTCTTCGCGAACGCGATAAGCTGGTTCCGCCAACGCTCTGACTGCTCCGGCAGATAGATTTTCGACAAAAAAATGGCGCGCGGCGTGTTGTTCGGACAGAGCCAGCAGCCGACGCGGTCATAGCCGAAGCGATACGCTTCGTTGAAATCGAGATGCTCGCCTAAAATATAGAGCCAGATGTCGATGTCATGCCAGAGAAAAACCGGCGACGCGACCGTCTGACGCTGAATCTTCACCGAACTCGCATCATCCTCGACACGGTGATACTTGCTGCGCGAGACGGATTCAAACTTCCGGATGCCATAGAACGTCAGCACGCGGCTCCCCTTGAAGAGGCTCGTGAGCGCCCGCGTAATCGGCCCCGTTTTGAACATTGTGCAGCACCATCGCATCATCCGCGCGGGTGGCCCGATGTCTGAACAAACATTGTAGAAATCCTGTTCGCGATTCTTCGCAATCTTGAAGATGGCTTGAGGATGCGCCTTGCGGAACCTCCGCACATAGTCCTGCGTCATCGGGAACTCCAGCGTCGTATCGCCAAAGATATGCACGAGGCTCGGATTCGCAAGTGCGCGCACAGCAAGGTCGGCGGCTACGGTCGAATCCTTTCCGCCCGAGAACGACAGCACAATCTGTTCCTCTGAAAATTTCGACGCCGTCTCGCGGACGAAACGAAACGCTTCCTCTGTGAGCATCTGGAGCCGTGCTTGGTTCGCACGCACAAAGCGCTCCATCTGCGCATCGAAAAATTCATATGTATTCTGCGGAGCATGCTGCGCCAGTCCCTTGCGAAGTACCTCCACATCAGCCGCCTGAAAAGTTTTGATGGGGATAGGCATCGATTTTCCATCAATAAAATAGCGGCTGCCGCACGCCCAGACGCTCTTTTTGAGATATGCGAACGGTTCCGCTGTCAGCAGCTCGATGAGCAAGCGTTCTTCGGGGAAGACGGGACGCACGTCCCGTGCAAGCTTCTTGAGACGTCCACCGCAGAGCGGGCAGTCTGGATGCTCTGCATCTTCTCGCACGACAACGGGAATTTGGCACGACGGGCAGTAATCCATTCGAACAGGAACATCATCCTCCGTCCGGCTGCCGCAAACCTCGCACAGCTCTGCATCTGTCTCCCGTTCACAGACCTTGCACCACAAACGAGCCACCTCCCCATCGCCGTGCGGGGACAAACGCATAGGTTTGTATCCACCGACGGCATCCTGAAAAAATACAACGAAACACGCAAATTCTTTTCATATTATAACCCAAAACGAGTCACTTTTTCAACTGTCGTAGCGGGGACAAAACCATAAATTTATCACCACGCCGATAGCTCTCCCTTAGTCCGAGAAAGGATGAGCGCTATGACACAAGAACATTCATCTCAAAAACAGCCTCGATGGGACGAAGAGGAAGCCCTCATCCTTGCTGATGCTTGTATCAAAGTGCACAACAATGTTGCCCCACGGAAAAGCCTCATTGCTGCCACTTCGGCCTTGCTCCGTTATCGCGCCGAAAAGTTAGGGATGCATCCATCGGAAAAATTCCGCAACGAGAACGGCATCGGCATGCAGATGACAGCGCTCGAACGCGAAATGTACAAAGATACCCGCACCACTTGGCATACTTCTGCACTTTTTCGAGAAGTCGGAACCCTTTTTCGCGAACATCCCGAACAATTTGACAAGAAGCTGGAAGATGTTCGAGGCCGCTGGATTACTCCCTTGTCCACCGAAGAAACGTCCGATGCGTGATGCCGAGCCTCCTTGCCGCTTCCCGTGCCGAGACATCGCCGCGTGCCCACGCCTCCCGAAGTGCTTCATATGCCTCTGGCCGTTCCTTCGGTGGACGACCAAATCTGACGCCGCGCGCCTTTGCCGCCGCGATGCCCTCGCGCTGCCGCTGGCGACAGAATTCCCGCTCCGTCTGCGCGACATACGAGAGCAGGGCAAGTACAATGTCCGCAATCAGCCTGCCTGTGAGGTCGCAGCTGCGCCGCGTATCAAGGATGGGCAGGTCGAGCACGACGATGGCAATGCCTTTCTCCTGCGTCAGACAGCGCCACTCTTCCACGACCGCTGCATAATTCCGCCCGAGACGGTCGATGCTCTTTACGATGAGCGTATCTCCTGCACTGAGCCGCCGCCGAAGCCGCTGATATGCTGGCCGTGAAAAATCTTTCCCGCTCTGCCGGTCGATATAAACATCCTTCTCCGCAACTCCGGCCTCCCGCATTGCCTGCATTTGCCGATCGATGCACTGCTCCTTCGTTGATACCCGGATATAGCCATATACATGTCCGCTCATGGTCTCCGTCCTTTCGAAAATCTTGCGACCACCTGCCAAACATGATATAATCAAAGACAACAAGAGCAGCTGGTGCTTTGGAACTCATCAGCTCGCCCTTCAGAATATCTTTTCGACGAGAAGGGGCTGTGGCTCAATGCACGGTCAGCATCACCTCTTCCCGT
>CACZFT010000037.1 GCA_902780535.1 uncultured Selenomonas sp.
TCATGCCCGTCTGCCAGGAAAGCCTGCTTCAAGCAACCACAGCTTCCCTGTGGATAACTAATTCCCCTCAATTTGACACTTTTTTCAGCAGCCTCCCTCGGAGAGGGAGGCTTCGGGCTCTTACTTTTCGTACCGCGCCTTCCTCGTCCGTATTCTTTCCGCCGTTTCGAGGTACACGACCCATTCGGCGATGTTGACGGCGTGGTCGCCGATGCGTTCGAGGAACCGCGCGATGAAGAGGAGCTTTGTCGCTTCCTCCGGGCGCGTGCCTGCGTCTGCTACGAAATGCGAGAGCGCGTAGAACGTGCGCTGGAAGATGTCGTCCATGCGCTTGTCCATATGCCGGACTTCGTCGGCGAGGCGGACGTTGGCGTCGCGGTAGGATTCCATCGCCTTGCCGACCATGAGGGTGGCGCAGTCGCCGAGCTCCTTCACGAGGGCGGCATGCTCGCGGTCCAAGAGCTGGCCGTCGCTTTTCGCCGTGCGGGCGATGTCAAAGGCATGGTCGCCGATGCGCTCGATGTCGGTCGAAATCTTGAAGCCCGTCGCGATGACGCGCAGGTCGTGCGCCATGGGCTGCTGCTTGGCAATCAGGAGGATGCAGTCGTCCTCGATGTCAATGATCATGTCGTCGATGTCGTCATCTTCGCGCATGACGCGGTCGGCGAGCGCGTGGTCGTTTTCGAGGAGCGACTGCAGCGCCCGCTGCACGGCCGCCTCGGCCCGCAGCCCCATCTGGTAGACCTTCCCCTGCACATCCGCGAGCGCCTGGATGTATTCCTGGCGGGTCTTCTGAATTTCTTGCATCAACGGATACCTCCTGATAGGCCCCCTCAAGAGGGGGCTGTCAGCGAAGCTGACTGGGGGAGTAGTAGGATGCTGAAGCCGAACAAACATGCAGAGCGTTGCTAAAGGACTTTAGCAACGTACGAATACTTGTCAATCTCCAGCACCCTACTACTCCTTCCACCGCTTCGCGGTCCCCCTCCCTCTAGAGGGAGGCTGAAACAAATTTCATCCAAACCGGCCCGTAATATAGTCTTCCGTCTTCTTGTCATGCGGCTTTGTGAAGATGACGTCGGTCTTGTCGTGCTCGATGAGCTTGCCGTTGAGGAAGAACGCCGTGTAGTCGGAGACGCGGGCGGCCTGCTGCATGTTGTGCGTGACCATGACGATGGTAAAATCCTTCTTAATCTGCGTGACGAGCTCCTCGATTTTCATCGTGGAAATCGGGTCGAGTGCCGAGCACGGCTCGTCCATGAGGACGACCTCGGGTGAGACAGCCATGACGCGCGCGATGCAGAGGCGCTGCTGCTGCCCGCCGGACATGCCGAGCGCCGAAGCGTTGAGGCGGTCCTTGACCTCGTCCCAGAGCGCCGCGCCCCGGAGGCTCTTCTCGACGATTTCATCGAGCTTCTTCTTGTCCGTCAGGCCGTGGACGCGGCAGCCGTAGGCGACATTGTCATAGATAGACATCGGGAAAGGATTCGGCCGCTGGAACACCATGCCGACGCGCTTGCGGAGCTCGACGAGGTCCGTGCCCTGCGCGTAGATATCCTCCCCGTCGAGCGAGATGTCGCCCTCGACGCGCACGCCGTCGATGAGGTCGTTCATGCGGTTCAGCGTGCGCAGGAACGTCGACTTCCCGCAGCCCGACGGCCCGATGAGGGCGACGACCTTGTGCTCGGGGACGGGCAGGCTGACATCAAACAGCGCCTGATGCTCGCCGTAGAACAGGTTGAGATTCTCTACGTTCATCTTCATGGTGTGGGTTCCTCCTGGGTTGGATGGGGTGGGAAGATTTATCGAACTTCAGCCTCCCTCTTTGAGGGAGGGGGACCGCGAAGCGGTGGTGGGAGTCCCTTGCAGAACAAAACAAGGAATTACGTCGTTTTCTCCCGCGGGTGCGAATGCGAAAAAGAAACGTCTGGGGCCGTGCGCGTACCGACGATAAGGAACGCCGTGCAAATTGTCAAGCCGTGCAAGCGACTCCCACCTGGCGCTGCACTTCGTTCCGCGCCTGTCCTCCCTCTGAGAGGGAGGCTGTGGTATCAGGAACGCCTCTCTTCATCGCACGCCCCGGGCGGGTGGCTGCTCCTCCCCTGCTGGCGGGGCGACAGCCCTCTGTGGGGTTGGGGGTGGGCGCTCGTCATGATGGGCGGGCACACGGCAGCAGTCGCTTTACCGCACCCGCTCTTTCGCCATTTTCATGAACACGGCCTGCGCGTCCTCTCCCCGGTCGGGGCGGATGTGGTGGTATCTGCCGTCCGGGCCGATGCGGCGGCCTTTTTTCGTGTCGTGGAACTGGACGTCGAACATGCGGAGAATCTGGTCTTTGAGCGCCTGCTTCTCGATGGGGCAGGCGATTTCGACGCGATTCTCCGTGTTGCGCGTCATCCAGTCGGCCGAGGCGATGTAGAGCTTCGTGCCCTCGCCCTGGCCGAACGCGAAGATGCGCGCGTGTTCGAGGTAGCGGCCGACGATGCTGTGGATGTGGATGTTCTCCGTGAGGCCGGGGATGCCGGGCACGAGGCAGCAGATGCCGCGCACGACCATGTCGATGCGCACGCCCGCCGTGCCCGCGCGCTGGAGCGCGTCGATGAGCTGGCGGTCCGTGATGGAGTTCATCTTGAGCCGGATGCCGCAGGGCTCGCCACGCTCGGCTTTCGCGATTTCGCCATCGATGAGGTGCAGCAGCCCCGATTTCAGCGACGACGGCGCGACGAGGAATTTCTCGTAGCTGCCGCGCAGGTTCGAGATGCCCATGTTGCGGAAGAACATCGAGGCGTCGCGGCCGATGGCGTCGTCGGCGGTCATGAGCGCGAAGTCCGTGTAGAGGTGCGCCGTCTTCGCGTTGAAGTTGCCCGTGCCGACGTACGTGATGTACTTGATTTTCCCCTCGCGGCGCTCCGTAATCAGGCAGACTTTCGCGTGCACCTTGTACCCCTCGAAGCCGTAGAGGATGTGGACGCCCGCGTCGCGCAGGCTGTCGACCCAGTCCATGTTGTTCTGCTCGTCAAAGCGCGCCTTGAGCTCGAGGAGCACCGTGACCTCCTTGCCGAGCTCGGCCGCGAGAATCAGGTAGTTCATGAGCTTGACGTGGCCCTTGCCGACGCGGTAGATCGTGATTTTGATGGAGACGACATCCTTCGAGTTGACGGCCTCGCGCAGGACTTGCAGGAAAATCCCGAAGTCCTCGTACGGGTACGTCAGCAGCACGTCGCCACTCCGGACGACATCCATCATGGGCTTTTCGCCAAAGCGCTCGATGCCCGTGACGCAGTCGTAGGGCGGATAGCAGAGCTCGGCGCGCTGGTGGCCCGTGAAATGGTCTTCGAGGCCGTAGACGTACGGCATCGTGAGCGGCGCGGCCGTGACATACGCCTGTTCGAGCGGGATGTCGAGGCGCTTTGACAGCCACGGCGCGACGAGGCTGTCGCCCTGCGTCTGGATTTCGAGCCGCACGGGCGGCAGCAGGCGGCGCTTCTTCAGCACGCTCCTCATCTGGGAGACGTAGTCTTCGCCGTAGTCCATTTCCTCGTCGTCGGGATTGATGTCGGCGTTGCGCGTCACGGCAAAGACCGAGCGGTCGATGATGGGATAGTTCGTGAAAATCTTGTCGAGGTAGGCCTGGATGAGCTCTTCCTGCAGGACGTACGCCATGCGGTTGCCCGGCGCGATGAGGAAGCGCGGCAGCGATGGCGCGAGCGGCACCATGCCGAGCGTGACATGGTGCTCGTGCTTGAGGAGCGCTCCGACGAGGAGCTCCTTGTTCTCGAGATGTGGGAACGGATGATGGAGGTCGATGACCTGCGGCGACAGCACCGGCAGCAGCTGCTCGCGGAAATACTGTTCAAAATACTGCCGCTCCTCGAGCCCCATGTCGTCGACGCGGAGGTGGACGACGCCATGCTGTTCGAGCGCACGCTGAAGCTTTGCATAGATGTCATCGCGCTTCTTGTAGAGGCGGCGCGTCTCGTGGAAGATGGCCGCGAGCTGCTCGCCCGGCGTCAGGCCGCTCTTGTTGTCAATCTTGTCGGGCTGGATGTGCTTGAGGTCGAACAGGCTCCCGACGCGCACCATGAAGAATTCATCGAGGTTGCTCGTGAAGATTTCGACGAACTTCATGCGCTCGAAGAGCGGCACGGTCTCGTCCGTCGCCTCGTCGAGCACGCGCTCGTTGAAACGCAGCCACGAAAGCTCGCGGTCCTGCGTATAGCTGGTATCGACAGTCTCTTCCAGCTTTCTACGGATGTCGAGCATCAGATGTCACCTGCCTGTCCTTCTGCGGTTCCAGCTGCGGCCGCGAGAGCGCCATCGGCCTGCGCGGGCGTGATTTCGGTCGCGGGAGCATCGCTCCCCGGCTCGTTTGGGCGGAGCACGTAGCGGTAGAGATAGCCGTCACGGACACCGGCGCGCGTGACCTCGACGTAGTCGCTGTGGAAATGCTTCACGAGCGTATAAAGGATAATCATGCCCGGCAGCACCGTGCGCACGCGGTCGGGAACGACCTTCAGCAGCACTTCGAGCGTCTCGACCGGGATGGCCTCGCCCTCGTCGTTTTCGAGGAGCTTCAGCATCTTCTTGATGTTCGGCGCCTTGATCTGCGTGTTCGCAATCGGCAGCTGGAAAAGATAATTGTTGAGCTTGCGCGCCGCGCGAATCGTGCCGCCGACGCCGCAGACGATTTTATACTCACCATAATTGAGGTCGGCGTCCTGCTTGAGGAGGTTCAGCACCATCTGCTTGATGGCCTTGCGCTCGGCGCGGCTCGGCAGCAGGTTCGTGACGTAGCGGTCGTACGTGTTGAGCGAGCCAATGGGGAGAGACACCTTCTTCTGGATTTCGCCATCTTTGTAAACGACGAGCTCGGTCGAAGCGCCGCCGATGTCGATGAGCAGCCCTTCCGTGACCTCGACGGCATGCGATGCGCCGACGAAGTCAAGCTCTGCCTCGGTCTCGCCCGAGATGACTTCGACCTTGATGCCCGTGCGCTCCATGATTTCCTCGACGGCCGCGCGGCTGTTCGCAGCGTTGCGCAGCGCCGCCGTCGCGAAGACGTGGTAGTTCGTAATCTTGAGGTCCTGCAAAATCGTGCGGAATTCCGTCAGGACTTCGCAGGCGCGATTGACGCCCTCGGGGAGCATCTGCCCGTTCTTCACATAAGAAGCGAGCCCGACGGACTCCTTCTTGCCCATGACGAGCGAGAACTGGCCGTTCTCGAGCTTGTAGATGTTCATACGGACCGTATTCGAGCCGACATCGATGATGGCATACATGGTAGGTTCCCCTTTCGTCATATCAAATACACATAGATTGTACCTCAGTGGCGAGGCGCGATTGTTGAAGTAATGTTACGTTTCTGTAAATCTTGCTTCAACACCTTTATTATCGCACAATTTGGGCTTTTCGGCCACTAAAAAAGCCCCCAAAGGGGCTGGTTTGTTCACTTTTCTTCATATTGGAAGCGATACCCGACGCCGCGGACGGTTTCGATGGCTTTCGCGATCTCCGGCGCAGAGGCGAGCTTGCTTCTGAGATGCCGGATATGGACATCGACGGTGCGGGTGTCGCCGTAATATTCATAGCCCCAGATGCGCGTGAGGAGTTCGTCGCGCGTGTAGGCGCGGCCGATGTGGGTGAGGAAGAGTTTCAGGAGCTCATATTCTTTCGGCGTGAGCTGGAGGTCGTGGCCGCCGAGGCTGGCGCGGTAGGCGCCGAAGTCCATGACGAGCGGGCCGAGGCGCATGGTGAGCTGGCCGTCCCCGGGGTCTTCGGGCTTCTGTGCGCGGCGGCTGACGGCTTTGATGCGCGCGAGGAGTTCGCGCATGGAGAACGGTTTTGCCATGTAGTCGTCGGCGCCGAGTTCGAGGCCGAGGACGGTGTCGATTTCCTCGGTCTTGGCCGTCAGCATGATGATGGGGATGTTCTTTGTCTTTTCGGCGCTCTTGAGGCGGCGGCAGACTTCGTAGCCGTCGAGCTTCGGCAGCATGAGGTCGAGCACGATGAAGTCGGCGTCGGGCGCTTTCTCTAGCGCTTCTTCGCCGTCCGCTGCCGTCACGACGTCGTAGCCGTGGCGGCGGAGCTGGAGCGTCAGCAGGTCGCGGATGGAGTCGTCGTCATCAACGGCGAGGATTTTCATAAGGCAGCCTCCCCTTTTGCACTGGAAGCACTAGAGGCTGCGGAGGCACCAGAGGCCTCTGCGTCGTCCTTGGTCTCGAAGTCATAGAGCGTCAGGACATTGCGGATGCGCGTGATCTCTTCGCTCGTGAACTTGTGGCTGCGCTGGACGCCGCCCTCCTGCTGGTAGTATGTGATGCTGCCGCTGCCCGCCTGCGCGAGGGCGCGCAGCACGGAGAGCTCGTCTTCCGTCGCATCGTGGACGTAGCTCTCGGCGAGATTTTCGGCGTCGGGGCTCATCTTGTCGCGGCGGTCATGCGCGAGGAAGCGCAGGTTGTACGTCTTGCCGCCGACGCTGACGTTCAGCGCGTCGCCATGAATCCAGGCCGTCTTCTGCGGGTCGCTGATATTATAATAGTAGTAAAGGTCGAATTTGAGCACCCAGGCCGCACCGTCCGTCACGAGGAACGGCCGCAGGTAGACGCCGGGCGCGGGCTTCTTCGGGTAGTCGTACGTGTAGAGCGTGATGCCGCCGCGGTTCTCGACCTTCATGCCCGTGATGATGGCGTCAGCGGTCTGCTTGTCCTGCGTGGACGATGTTGGCGTCTTAGCTGCTTCGCCGGACTTCGTTTCTGGCACTTCGCCCGAGCGGGCCGCTGCGCTCGTCGTCGCTTCCACCTGTGTGGGCGGCGGCGGGACGGGAGGGTCTCGCAGCAAGAAATAAGCCGTGACACCTGCAACAATAATGACAGCATAGACCGCAACTGCGGTCAGAAGAATCTTCTTCATAACTTCCTCCCCAGCACACCCCACATGATTTTGAAAAATAAATGTTCAAGATACTTTCTACTTTATTATAGCAAAGAATTGATAAAAGATAAATAAGAAATTTGGGGAAGAAAAAGGAAAACAAAAAAAAGACGTTACAAAAAGCAACGTCTTTTTATCATCAAGGTTGTAACTTATGGATTCAATCAGAGCTGCGGGCCAGCAGCGACGAGCGCCTTGCCAGCTTCCGTGTCCGTGTACTTCGCGAAGTTGTCGATGAACATCTGCGCGAGCTTCTTGGCCTTCTTGTCCCACTCGGACGGGTCTTTGTACGTATCCTTCGGGTCGAGGACTTCCGTAGCGACGCCTTCGAGCTTCGTCGGGATTTCGAGACCGAAGTAGTCAATTTTCTTTGTCGGGCAGTTCTGGATCGCGCCGCTGTGGATGGCGTCGATGATGCCGCGCGTATCCTTGATGGAGATGCGCTTGCCCGTGCCGTTCCAGCCCGTGTTCACGAGGTATGCCTTCGTGCCGTTGGCCTTGACGCGCTTGACGAGCTCCTGCGCGTACTTCGTCGGATGGAGTTCGAGGAACGCCTGGCCGAAGCAAGCGGAGAACGTCGGCGTCGGCTCGGTGATGCCGCGCTCCGTGCCAGCGAGTTTCGCCGTGAAGCCGGACAGGAAGTAGTACTGCATCTGCTCCGGCGTCAGGATGGAGACCGGCGGCAGGACGCCGAACGCGTCAGCGGAAAGGAAGATGACGCTCTTGGCGGCCGGTGCAGCGCTGCGGTCGTTGACGAAGCCCTTGACCGTGCCTTTGATATGGTCAATCGGATAGGACACACGCGTGTTCTCCGTGATGGACTTGTCAGCGAAGTCAATCTTGCCATCCTTGTCGAGGACAACGTTCTCCAAGAGGGCGTTGCGCTTGATGGCGCCATAGATGTCCGGCTCGGACTCCATGTCGAGGTTGATGACCTTTGCATAGCAGCCACCCTCGAAGTTGAAGATGCCGTCGTCATCCCAGCCGTGCTCGTCGTCGCCGATGAGGAGGCGCTTCGGATCCGTGGAGAGCGTCGTCTTGCCCGTGCCGGAGAGGCCGAAGAAGATAGCCGTGTTCTTGCCCTGCTTGTCCGTGTTGGCCGAGCAGTGCATCGCAGCGATGCCCTTGAGCGGGAGGAAGTAGTTCATCATGGAGAACATGCCCTTCTTCATCTCGCCGCCGTACCAGGTGTTGATGATGACCTGCTGGCGCTCCGTGAGGTTGAAGACGACAGCCGTGTCAGAGTGCAGGCCGAGTTCCTTGTAGTTCTCGACTTTTGCCTTCGAAGCGTTGAAGACGACGAAGTCCGGCTTGAAGTTCTCGAGCTCTTCTGCCGTCGGCTTGATGAACATGTTCGAGACGAAATGTGCCTGCCAAGCGACTTCGACGATGAAGCGGACGGCCATGCGCGTGTCCTTGTTCGCGCCGCAGAAGCCATCGACGACATAGAGCTTCTTGCCGGAGAGCTCTTTCTTCGCGATTTCCTTGACGGCCTTCCATGCCTCTTTCGTTGCACGATGGTTGTCGTTGTGATAGGACTCGCTGTCCCACCAAACCGTGTCATGCGACGTCTCGTCATCGACGATGAATTTGTCCTTCGGGGAACGGCCCGTGAAGATACCGGTCTTGACATTGACGGCGCCCAGCTCCGAAATCTGGCCCTTCTCGTAGCCCGTCAGGCCATCTTTCATCTCTTCCTCGAAGAGAACCTTGTAAGAAGGATTGTGGAGAATCTCCGTGACACCAGTGATGCCATACTGGCTCAGATCAACGTTTGCCATGTGCTTTCAACCTCTTTCATTCTTTTGAAAAATGATTGTACGTGCGGGGAGCGGCTGCCCGCCGTTTCACCCGACGGCTATAATAATACCTTATTCATCCATAAATGTCAAATATTCACGAAGTGATGAAAAGCCCATCAGAATGGTTTGCAGACGCGCAGAAGCCGCCATGAACAACACAAACACAAGAAAATCAATCTTTGTTTTCCTTGGTTTTTTGAATGTCAAACAGGCAGTGCTTTCCATTCGTTTCTGTTATGGCGGCGGATATTCTTATTGTTTCGCAAACGCGGCAACAAAATTTTTCATATCATTTTTTGCGCAGACGTCTTTATGGCGGACGTCTTTTTTGCGAAGGCTCGACAGGCCCGTCGGCGCGGCCGTGCCGCTGATGTCCTGAAGCTCGTCGAGGAGTGCGAACGCGTCCTTCCCGTCCGTCGTGGCGCCGAGCGCTTCGAGCACGCTGCCGCTGAACTTGTACGGGCTCGCCGTCGAGACGACGACCATCGGACGCTCGTCGCCCGTGCGGTCGAGGTAGTCGTCAGCAACGCGCCACGCGACGGCCGTATGCGTGTCCATGACGTAGTGGCTGCCCTCGAACGCCTCGGCAATCGCGCCCTTCGTCGCCTCATCATCGGCCCAGCCCGCCGCGAACGTCTGCTGGATGCGCGCGAGGAGGTCCTGCGGAATCGTGTACTTGCCCGTCTCCTGGAGCTCGCGCATCCAGCCCGCGACCGCGTCCGCGCTCCCGGACATGTGGTAGAGCAGGCGTTCGAGGTTGCTCGAAATCAGGATGTCCATCGACGGCGTGATGGTCTTGTAGAAATCGCGGTTGCGGTCGTACGTGCCCGTCGTCAGGAAGTCCGTCAGCACATTGTTCTTGTTCGACGCGCAAATGAGGCGGCCGACCGGCAGGCCCATGCACTTCGCATAGTAGCCCGCGAGGATGTCGCCGAAATTGCCCGTCGGCACGCAGAAGTTGATGGCGTCGCCCATCTTTATCCGCTCAGCCGCGAGGAGGTCGGCGTAGGCGCTGAAATAGTAGACAATCTGCGGCACGAGGCGGCCCCAGTTGATGGAGTTCGCTGAGGAAAGTTTCGTCGGCTTCGTCTGCGCAGCCTCGAGCTCTTTCGCAAACGATTTGTCGCCAAAGATGCGCTTCACGCCCGTCTGCGCGTCGTCGAAGTTGCCGCGCACGGCCGTGACGTTGACGTTTTTGCCCTCCTGCGTCACCATCTGGAGCTGCTGGATCTGCGAGACGCCGCCCTCGGGATAGAACACCATGATTTTCGTCTGTGGCACATCCTGGAAGCCTGCGAGCGCGGCCTTTCCCGTGTCGCCCGACGTCGCGACGAGGATGAGGATGGTCGCCTGCTCACCCGTCTTCTTGAGCGCCGTGCTCATGAGCTGCGGCAGCAGCTGGAGCGCCATGTCCTTGAACGCGCTCGTCGGCCCGTGCCAGAGCTCGAGCACGCTGCGGTCCTGCAGCAGCCGCGTCGGCGCGCGGCGCTCGCTGTCAAACTTCGCCCCGCCATAGGCGCGCGTGACGCAGCCACGAATCTCGTCCTCGCCGTAGTCCGTCAGGAATTCCTTGAGGACGCGGACGGCGCGCTCCTCGTACGTGAGCGGCACGAGCCCCTCGATGAACGCCTCGCTGACCGTCGGAATCTCCTCCGGCACGAAGAGCCCGCCATTTCCCGAAAGCCCCTGCAGGATGGCCTCGGCCGAAGAAAGTCGCTCGACGCCGCCGCGCGTGCTGATGTAATTCAAAAGGATCGCCTCTGCTTTCATAATGGTAAAGAATATGGTAAAATAGGGAGCGTGTAAAATTGTAACCATTATACCACAAACAGAGGTGTTTGCATATGCTGAAAATCGCTATGGCGCAGATGAAAGTCTCGCCGGGACATCCGGATGTCAACACGGAGACGATGCTGCGGATGATTGCGGACGCGAAAGCGCAGGACGTCGATGTCATCGTGTTCCCGGAAATGTGCATCCCGGGGTATCTTCTGGGCGATGCCTGGGAGCAGACGGCGTTTTTGCGCGACTGCGAAAGCTATGGCAAGGACGTCATCGCCGCCGCGCAGGGCATCGTCGTTCTCTTCGGCAACATCGCGATTGACTGGGAGAAAAAGAACAACGACGGCCGCGTGCGCAAGTACAACGCTCTCTTCTGCGCGCAGGATGGCAAGCTCGTCTCGCCCGAGTCGATGGTCTACCCGTTCATCATCAAGACGCTGCTGCCGAACTACCGCGAATTTGACGACACGCGCCATTTCTTCAGCTTGCAAAAGCTCGCGCGCGAGCTCGGCACGACGGCCGAACGCCTGCTCTCCCCGCTCACGCTCGACATCCGCGGCCAGCGCTACCGCGTCGGCGGCCTGCTTTGCGAAGACGGCTGGAGCGACGACTACAGCCTCACGCCGCTCGACGTGCTGAACCGCCATCACGACATCGACTTCTTCGTCAACATCTCGGCCTCGCCGTACACGCTTGGCAAGAACGACAAGCGCAACCGCGTCTTCGGCGCGCAGGCGAAAGCCGCGCACACGCCGCTCTTCTACGTCAACAACATCGGCCTCCAGAACAACGGCAAGACGATTTACACGTTCGACGGCTCGAGCACCGTCTACAGCGCCACGGGCCGCGTCGTCAAAGTCTGCCCGGCCTACGAAGAAATGCTCGCCGTCACGGACCTCGACCGCATCGATGCCATGAGCGCCGCGCCGCAGCCGCCAGAGCCGCCGATTGCCGACATCTATCGCGCGCTCTCCTATGGCGTCCGCGAATTCCTCGCGAGCATCCACATGAAGAAAGTCGTCATCGGCATCTCGGGCGGCATCGACTCCGCCGTCGCCGCCGCGCTCTACGCCAAGGTCCTCGGCCCCGAAAACCTGCTGCTCGTCAACATGCCGAGCGTCTTCAACTCCGAAACGACGAAAGGCCTCTCCGCACAGCTCGCCAAGAACCTCGGCTGCCACTACCTCATCGTGCCGATTCAGGAATCCGTCGACCTCACGAAATCGCAGCTCGAGTCCCTGCCGGTGAGGAACCTCGCCGACGGCACGGAATGGCATCTCTCCATTTCGTCGTTCGTCCTCGAAAACATCCAGGCGCGCGACCGCAGTGCGCGCGTGCTCGCGGGCGCGGCGGCGGCATTTGGCGGCGGCTTCACCTGCAACGCGAACAAGGCCGAGACGACCGTCGGCTACTCGACGCTCTACGGCGACCAGTCCGGCTTCCTCGCCGCGCTCGCCGACCTCTGGAAATACCAGGTCTACGACCTCGCCCGCTACCTCAACGACACGGTCTACGGCCGCGAAGTCGTGCCCCAAGGCATCATCGACCTCGTCCCGAGCGCCGAACTCTCAAGCGCCCAGAACGTCGACGAAGGCAAAGGCGACCCGATCAAATATCCCTATCACGACTACCTCTTCCGCTCGTTCGTCGAACGCTGGCAGAAAGCCACGCCGGAAGACCTGCTCGCGTGGTACAAAGAAGGCACGGTCGAAAAGAACCTCGGCTGCGCGGAGGGCCTCGTCGCCAAATACTTCCCGACCGCCAAAGACTTCATCGCCGACCTCGAACGCTGGTGGAACCTCTTTTCCGGCATGGCCATCGCCAAACGCATCCAGGCCCCGCCGATTCTCGCCGTCAGCCGGAGGGCTTACGGCTTCGACCACCGAGAAGCGCAGGACGGGCCGTATTATACGCGACGGTACCGCGAGATGAAGAAAGAAATGCTTGGGGAATAACCACCCATGAAAAAAGGAGCTGCAACAGCAAGCAGCTCTTTTTTTCATGCGTGTTTTCAAATTTCAAACTCAAACTTCCCACATGCCAAACACTGACAATGCCGCGTCAATAAAAGAAATTTGAGAGAATAAAAGGCGTAAAGCTTACCTTCATCGAAGATAGAT
>CACZFT010000038.1 GCA_902780535.1 uncultured Selenomonas sp.
GCGGCGACACGACGATCATCACGTCCGGCATCAAGCTCCAGAGCAAGACGAGCGTCGGCAACAACACGAACATGATCCGCGTGTACCAGATCTGAACACCCCCTTCTGCCCTTTATTTCCGTGGGCGCGAAGCACCTCTCATCTTCAGCCCCCCTCATTGAGGGGGGACGGGCCCGAAGGGCGGGGGGAGTAGTAGGATGCTCCAGCCTGACAAATCGCACGATTTATCGAAAGCACTTCGCATGGCGAGGTGCTTTTTTTCTTGCCATGGAATGATAGATTGTGGTAAGATAAACTGTAACTTACCACAATCAAGAACAGGAGGCATAAGTTTGCTGACCTTATTGATGATACTCGACGCGATCGTCTGCATCGCGCTCATCGCGGCCGTGCTCGGGCAGGAAGCGAA
This sequence comes from uncultured Selenomonas sp., assembly GCA_902780535.1. Taxonomy (GTDB): domain Bacteria; phylum Bacillota; class Negativicutes; order Selenomonadales; family Selenomonadaceae; genus Selenomonas_C. The sequence continues at coordinate 410 of CACZFT010000038.1, forward strand.
ATCGGACGGCATGGGCGGCCTCGGCGGCGGCGCGGAAACGGTCTTTTCGAGCAAGCCATCCTCTTCGCCCTCATCACCATCGTGATTGCCCGCATGACATCGTGACGAAAAAGCGTTCTTTCTTGCTGTGGCAGGGGAGGGCGTTTTTTCTTGTATGTGCAGGGAGGAGGAAACCGCATGATCCAGAAAGGTGCAGAACCCTTCTTCATCCCGGGCGGCCCGCACGGCGTGCTGCTGCTGCACGGCTTCACGGGATGCCCTGCTGACCTGCTGCTCCTCGGGCGGGCGCTCGCGCGGCAGGGCTTCACGGTGCTTGCGCCGCGGCTCGCGGGTCATGGCACGAATGAGGAAGACCTCAGCCGCCAGACGGCCGAGGACTGGCTCGACTCTGCGCGCGACGGCTATGCGCTGCTCGCGGGCTGCTGCAAGAAGATTTCCATCGTCGGCCATTCGATGGGCGGCGTGCTCGCGTTCCTGCTCGCGGCAGAGAAAAAGGTCCATCGCATCGTGAGCCTTGCGACGCCGGTCTTCATCGCGCCCGAACGCGGTGCCGACCGCCTGCCGCCTCTGAAATTCTGCCGCGGCCGCTATGTGCCGAAGCGCCGCAAGCCGATGAAGGAAGTCCCCGAGGCCGTCAATGAGACGTATCTGACGATGCCGCTCGTCTCCGTGCATGAGCTTTTTGGCCTGATTCACACCATGACGGAACAGCTGAAAAACGTCGACCGTCCGACGCTGATTCTCCACAGCCTCCAGGATCATACGGCCGATGTCAAGAGCGCGGGATACCTCTATGAGCACATCGCATCAGCCAAAAAGGAAATCCTCTACCTCAGGCGGTCAGGCCACCTGCTGCCGCTCGACTGCGAACGCGACAAGGTCTTCGCCGCGACGGCGAAATTCCTGGCGGGAAAATGGCATTTCCATCGGAAGAAGACAGAAACGGATTTGAAAGGCTCCCTCTCAGAGGGAGCTGGCGCCGAAGGCGACTGAAGGAGTGTCGAAGGTAGGACGATAGGATGCGCTGGATTGTACTGTCGGAGGAATCACACCAGCGAATCCTTCGCAGAACACAATCGATAGAAATCATTTTCCCTACCTCCGACACTCCCACCACCGCTTCGCGGTCCCCCTCCCTCTGAGAGGGAGGCTGAAGTTTGAATGCATTGAAAGGATTTTTATGGAACTCGATTTAAAAGAACGGATCTACACATTCGTAAAAGAGGCCGACCGGCCGATGCTGTCCGAAGACATCGCCGAGGGCATGGGGCTCGAGGGCGAGGAACTCGTGGCGTTCCCGGCCGCGCTGGAGGCGCTGGAGACGGAAGCGCGCCTCATCAAGAACCGCAGCGACCTCTATGGCACGCCGGAGCGCATGCACCTCGTCGTCGGACGCCTCTCGATGACGGCAAAAGGTTTCGGCTTCATCATCCCGGACATCAAGGAGACGGATGAGGACACGGACGTCTTCGTCCCGGGCGTTCACCTTGCGACGGCCATGCATGGCGACCGCGTCATCGCGCGCGTCACGCCGCCGGAGGAAGAGGGCCGCTCGCGCGAAGGCGAAATCATCCGCGTCATTGAGCGCGCGAACGAGCGCATCGTCGGCACGTTTGACAGCCGCAAGACGTTCGGCTTCGTTTCGCCGGACAACACGAAGCTCAACAGCGACATCTTCGTGCCGAAGAAAGCGTTCCACGGCGCGAAGACGGGCAGCAAGGTCGTCGTCGAAATCACGAAATGGCCGGAAGCCCGCCACAATGCCGAAGGCAAGGTCGTCGAAGTGCTCGGCCAGAAAGGCGATCCGGGCGTCGATGTGCTCGCCGTCATGCGCCAGTACGAGCTCGCGGAAGACTTCCCCGAAGAAGTGCAGGACATCGCCGACCACATCGAGCAGAACCCTTCGCCGGACGAATACGAAGGCCGCCGCGACCGCCGCGATCTGACGATTGTCACGGTCGATGGCGACGATTCGAAGGACTTTGATGACGGCGTCTACGTCAAAAAGAACGACGACGGCTCCTATTTTCTCGGTGTCTACATCGCCGATGTCTCGTGGTACGTCCGCGAGGGCGAGCCGCTTGACAAAGAAGCGTATGAGCGCGGCACGAGCGTCTACCTCGTCGACCGCGTCGTCCCGATGCTGCCGTTCGCGCTTTCCAATGGCATCTGCAGCCTCAACGCGGGCGTCGACCGCCTTTCGATGGCCTGCGAGATGCAGGTGAGCCCCGAGGGCGAGATCACGAGCTACGAAATCGTCCCAACCGTCATCCACGTTTACCGTCGTCTTACCTATAACATTGTCAACCGCGTCCTCGTCGACAAAGATCCCGAGGAAATCGAGCGCCAGAAAGACATCCTGCCGATGCTCGAGACGCTCGAAGAGCTCCGCCACATCATGAAGGCGAAGCGTCATGCGCGCGGCTCCATCGACTTCGAGATTCCGGAAGTCAAGGTCAAGCTCGACGAGAAGGGCCACCCGATTGAGCTCATCAAGCGCACGGGCTCGCTCGCGGAGTCGATCATCGAGGAATGCATGCTCGCGGCCAACGAGACCGTGGCAAAGCACATGGATCAGAAGCATCTTCCGTTCATTTATCGCGTGCACGAGCAGCCGAGCGATGAAAAGATGGAGAACTTCAACAACCTGCTCGGCGCGTTCGGCCTGTTCGTCCATCAGGACGAGGAGGGCAAGGTGCGCCCCATCGACATCCAGCAGGTGCTGGAAAAGGTCAAGGGCAAGCCGGAAGAAAAAATCGTCGAGACCGTCTCGCTGCGCTCCATGCAGCAGGCGCGCTATGCGGCGGAAAGCCTTGGCCATTTCGGTCTTGCGGCACGTTATTACACGCATTTCACGTCGCCAATCCGCCGCTATCCTGACCTCATCGTGCACCGTCTGCTGCGCGAGACGTTTGCGACGGGCACGATGCCGCGCGAGCGTCAGGAAAAGCTCCGCACGGTGCTGCCGGACATCGCTGACCATGCCTCCCAGCGCGAGCGTATCGCCATCGAGGCCGAGCGCGAGACGACGGATATGAAGAAGATCGAGTACATGGCGCAGTTCGTCGGCGAGGAATTCCCGGGCACGATTTCGGGCGTCACGGCGTTCGGTCTCTTTGTCGAGCTCGAGAACGGTGTCGAGGGCCTCGTGCATGTCTCAACGATGATCAACGATTACTACGAATATAAAGAAGAACTTTATGCGATGGTCGGCGAAAAAACGCAGCAGACGTACCGTCTCGGCGATGCCGTCGAAGTCCTTCTCGTGCGGGCAAATGTCGATGAGCGCAACCTCGACTTTGTGCTCAAGGACAATGGCGCTTATGACCCCGTCGCGATGAAGAATGCTGTCGGCGGCGGCAAGAAGGGCGGCAGCGGTCGCAAGTCCGAAGGCGGAGACAAGGGCAAGGGCGAGCGCCGTGGCAACCGTCCGCGCGGCGGACGTCGTGGCGGAAATGGCGGCGGCAACAATGCCTTTGCGGATGCCCTGCGCGCGGCTGAGCATCATGGCAAGGACGACCATCCGTCCCGCAACCGCGGCAAGAGCGGCGAGAAGAGGCCCGGCCGCACGACGCAGCAGCGCGACACCCGCCGTCCGTCCGGCAGAAAGGACGCCAGTGAGAAACGCCTCGAAAAGCGCGTTGCAAATGCCTGGGGCACGCCGAAGCCGCAGCGCGAGCGCCGCGAACGCGATGACTACCAGCGCGTTCGCGTGACGGGTCTCAACAAAGCCGTCTGGCCTGACCCGCCGGGATATCACGAGCGCAAGCAGCGCGAGGAAGAGCTCCAGCAGAAGCAGAAGAGCGCCGACCGCCAGCGCCCGCGTCCGCATCGCAAAACCGAGGACGGCACGAAAGACAGCAAGTAAATATCGGGGGCTGGGCAACCAGCTCCTTTTTCGAATCTAGGTGAAAACTATGGGAAAAAACAACATCCCAATCAAGATCGTCTGCGAAAACCGCAAGGCGCGTCACGACTATTTCATCCATGAAGCCTACGAAACCGGCATCGAGCTGCAGGGCACGGAGGTCAAGTCCCTGCGCGCGGGCAGGGCAAACCTCAAGGACAGCTTCGCGACGATTGAGAACGGCGAAATCTTCCTCGAGAACATGCACATCAGCCCGTTCGAGCAGGGGAACATCTTCAATCACGACCCGCTGCGCAAGCGCAAGCTGCTGATGCATAAGGCGGAGATTGCGAAGCTCTTCGGCGAGACGCGGCAGAAAGGCTTCACGCTCGTGCCGCTTAAGATTTACTTCAAGCACGGCCGCGCGAAGCTCGAGCTCGCGCTCGCAAGCGGCAAGCATAACTACGACAAGCGCGAAGACCTCAAAAAGAAAGCCGACAAGCGCGAAATGGAACGCGCACTCAAGGATCGGCAGAGATATTGAAATCGGAAAATGACGGCTTTTTGGTGTGAGTCGTCATTTTTTCTATTGAATTTTTCTTGACAAACCGCAAATTCTCTGGTAGCATGGAATTTGTCTGAAGGGCGGAAACAAGTAACCGTAAGGAAACATGGACACTTCGGAGAAATTCTTTCCGCGCAGAGGACAGTCAATGTTCACTGTTTTATTTCCAAAGGAGGAGTTTCTCATTATGAAGAAGACTCTCGTTTCCGCACTCACGACGGCTCTCGTTGTTGGTGCAGCATCCACGACGTTCGCTGCTTCCAATCCGTTCAGCGACGTCCCGGCTGACCATTGGGCTTATGATGCTGTTTCGCAGCTCGCTGCTGACGGCGTCATCGAAGGCTATGGCGACAGCACGTTCCAGGGCAACAAGAACATCACGCGTTATGAGATGGCGCAGATGGTCGCAAAAGCCATGGCAAAGACGGATGTCTCCGCTGCTGACAAGGCTATGATCGACAAGCTCGCTGCTGAGTTCGCTGATGAGCTCAACAACCTCGGCGTCCGCGTTGCGAACCTCGAGAAGCATGCCGACAACGTCAAGTTCACGGGCAAACTCGAGTACACGTACACGAGCACGCGCATGGAAGATGCATCTGGCAAGACGAACAAGAAGAACGCCGATGAGTATGTCTTCCGTCTCGAGCCGACGGCTGAGGTCAACGACCACTGGGATGTCCATGCACGTCTCGATGGAACGGGCACGATGGATGGCGATACGACGGACAATGTCAAGCTGAAGCGTGCTTGGGCGCAGGGCAACTACAAGAACTTCACGGTCAAGCTCGGCAAGCAGGAACTCTACACGAACGAGCATGGCCTCGTCTTCGATGAGACGTTCTCCGGTGCCAACCTCGAGTTCGGCAAAGACCTCAAGGCTACGCTCCTTGCCGGCCGTATCTCTGCTGATACGCTTTCCCGTGAAGGTGACGCGCTTCCGGCTAACGGACTTGGTGGCTCCCGCGCTTCCGTCTATGGTGATGATGCAGCAAACTTCCAGGGCATCAACCTCCAGTATAACACGGATGCCAGCAAGCTTTATGGCGGCCTCGGCTATTACCATCTGAACAGCGATTCCTTCAAGCATGCTTATTACACGAAGAATGCTGACGAGGATTCTGCTGATATCTGGTCTGCAAACCTCGGCTACAAGTTCGATGCAAAGAACACGCTGTGGGGTTCCTATGCTAACAACTCCAAGGCTGATTACCAGGATAACGCTTGGCAGATTGAGTATGACTATGGCACGTACCGTGACGCTGCGAACAAGGGTTCGTGGGGCTGGTACGGCGCATATCGTCGCCTCGGCCAGAACGCTTCCCTCATGGGCACGTATGATGGTGTCCAGCAGGGCACGAAGGGCTGGGAGATTGGTGCTCAGTACGCCATCTTCAAGAACGTCGGCATCCTCGCCAAGTACTTCGATGGCGAGCAGCTGGACAACGGCAAAGATGCGTCCAAGCTCTTCGGCCGTGTCGAATTCTTCTTCTGATTTCAGAGAGAACCATACCGGGCTTGCCCGGTTTCAGAAAGGCTCCGCTTCGGCGGAGCCTTTTTGTATACATTTAGCCCCCTCTCAGAGGGGGGGAGGGCCGCTTGCGGCAGGGGGAGTGTCGGAGGTAGGTACTGGCAACAAATTCGATTGTATCTGCGAAGGTACGTCTTCGCAGATACAATCCTGCAATATGCTTTGACTTACCTTCGACACTCCTTCAGTCAGCTTCGCTGACAGCTCCCTCTGAGAGGGAGCCAGAGTATGATTGACTTTCTCAGGAAAACTTCTTTTGTAACCCTGTCAACATCCCCAAAATTCTGCTATAATGGACAAGTATTCATTTTTCCAATAAGGGGTTGATGATTTGGACAACACAAAGATGAAGCGCGGCCTGAAGAACCGGCATCTGCAGATGATTGCGCTCGGCGGCGCCATCGGCACGGGCCTGTTCTATGGCTCTGCGTCCACGATTGCGCTGGCGGGGCCTTCCGTCATGCTCGCGTATCTTCTGGGCGGCATCGTCATTTTCTTCATCATGCGCATGCTCGGCGAGATGGCGGTCGATGAGCCGGTCTCGGGCTCGTTCAGCCATTACGCGACGAAGTACTGGGGACGGTTCCCCGGCTTCCTCTCGGGGTGGAACTACTGGTTCAACTACGTGCTCGTCTCGATGGCGGAGCTCACGGCGGTCGGCATCTACATGAACTTCTGGTTCCCCGACCTGCCGCAGTGGCTTTCGGCGCTCGTCTGCCTCATCGCCATCACGGCGCTGAACCTCGTGAATGTCAAGGCGTATGGCGAGGCAGAGTTCTGGATGGCGCTGATCAAGATTGCGGCCATCGTCAGCATGATTCTTCTCGGCCTCGGACTGCTGTTTTCGAGTCCGCAGCCGTTTCCCGAGAACTTCAGCAATCTCTGGTCGAATGGCGGCTTCCTGCCGCATGGCGTCTGGGGGCTCTGCCTTGCGACGGCGGTCGTGATGTTCTCATTTGGCGGCATTGAGCTCATCGGCATCACGGCGGGCGAGGCGGAGTTCCGCGCGCCATCAACCAGGTCATCTGGCGCATCCTGATCTTCTACGTCGGCACGATGGTCGTGCTTATGGCGCTCTGGCCGTGGGACAAGGTTGGCGCGGAGGCCAGCCCGTTCGTGCAGATTTTCCAGAACGTCGGCATCCCGGCGGCGGCGCACATCCTGAATTTCGTCGTGCTGACGGCGGCGGTCTCGGTCTACAATTCGGCCATCTACAGCAACAGCCGCATGCTCTACGGCCTTGCGAAGTCGGGCGAAGCGCCAAGCTTCTTCCTCAAGCTCTCCGACCACGGCGTGCCCGTGCGTGGCATCCTCGTCTCGTCCGGCATCACGCTGATTGTCGTCATCCTGAACTATTTCATGGAAGGGCACATCTTCATGTACCTCATGATGATTGCGACCTGCGCGGCCGTCATCAGCTGGGTGACGATTTGCGTGACGCATCTGAAGTTCAAGCAGCACTGCGCTGCGACGCATCATCCGACGAAGTTCCATGCCATCCTGTATCCGTTCACAAACTACCTCTCGCTCGCATTCCTCGCTGGCGTCATCTTCTTCATGACGCAGATTCTCGACATGCAGCTGGCGGTGCTGTTCCTGCCAATCTGGCTGGTTGTGCTGTGGGCGGGGTATCAGTTTAGAAGAAAATAAGGTTTGTTTATAGCAAGCTATTTTCATCTTTGGTTGAAATTTCTTATACAGTAGCCTCCCTCATTGAGGGAGGGGGACCGCGAAGCGGTGGTGGGAGTAGTAGGGTGCTGGAGACGAACGAGTCTATAAAACGGTGCTAAAGACTTTAGATGTGTCGTTTTGATTTGTCTGACTACAGCATCCAACTACTCCCCCCGCCGCTCACGCGGCCCGTCCCCCCTCATAGAGGGGGGCTGCGCAAAAAGATAGGCTCCGTGTTGATTGAAGGTTTTTCAATACACAATAAAGCGCTGCACGATTGCTCGTGCAGCGCCTCTTGCGTTTCTGCTTTTACAGCTTTATGCGGTTTTCCGCGCCGTCTCAGCGCTTGTAAGCCGTGACCTGCTGATAGTGCTTCTTGAAGAACTCTTCTGCGACCTGCGGGAAGAGGGCGTAGGAGAGGACATCTTCATCCGTCGGGTTGAGGAAGCCTTTGTCCGTGAGCTCTTTCTTGAACTGATCGAACGTCTCAGCCTTTGCATCCTCGACGGAGCAATCCGTGATGATCTCGTCTTCTTTGATGCCGAGCGTCTTCGTGAGGAAGTCGTGATCGACGGGCAGCGGCGTACGGCCGAACTTGCCGCGGGCGAGGTCTTTGAATTCTTTCGGAACCATCTTGTAGCGTTCGCCGCTCATGACGTTGAACGTTGCCATCGTGCCGACGATCTGGGAGGACGGCGTGACGAGTGGCGGATAGCCGAGGTCTTTGCGGACGCGCGGCATTTCGTCGAGGAGGTCCTGATACTTGTCTTCCATGCCGGCTTCTTTGAGCTGGTTTGCGAGGTTCGAGAGCATGCCGCCCGGAATCTGGAAGTCGAGGACGTTCGGGTTGACATCGAAGTAGCCTTTGAGGCCGAACTCGTTGATGATCTTTTTCTTGACAGCGAGGAAGTGCTTTGCAATCGGGGTCATAGCGCTGCGGTCGAGCTTCGTGTCACGCGGCTCGCCCTCGAGCATAGCAACCATCGTCTCCGTGCAAGGCTGGGACGTATCGCAAGCGAATGGCGAGAGGGCGCAGTCGATGATGTCGACGCCAGCCTCGACGGCCTTGAGGTACGTTGCATGGCCGAAGCCGGACGTGCAGTGCGTATGGAGTTCGACTGGGAAGTCTTCGCCGAGGCCTGCTTTGAGCTTCTTGACGAGGTCTTCAGCGACATACGGCTTCAGGAGGCCGGACATGTCTTTGATGCAGACGCTGTGGCAGCCCATGTCCTTGAGCTCTTTTGCGAGCTCGACGAACTTCTCGTTCGTGTGGTACGGGGAGATCGTGTAGACGAGGCAGCCCTGGACGTGCGGATGCTCCGGAGCTTTGAGGGCAGCGGCGATGGCGACCTTGAGGTTGCGGACATCGTTCAGTGCGTCGAAGATACGGAACACGCCGACGCCATGCTCGGAAGCTTTCGCAACGAATTTTTCAACGACGTCGTTGGAGTAATGGTTGTAGCCGAGAAGGTTCTGGCCGCGCAGGAGCATCTGGATCGGAGTCTTGAGATGCGCCTTGAGGGTGTCGAGGCGCTCCCACGGATCCTCATCGAGGAAGCGGAGGCAGGTGTCGAACGTAGCGCCGCCCCAAGCCTCGATTGCCTGATAGCCGATCTTGTCGAGTGCTTCGAGCTGCGGGAGCATGTCCTCGATGCGCATGCGCGTCGCGCAGAGCGACTGATGGCCATCGCGAAGGACTGTCTCCATGATTTTTACGGGTTTTGCCATGATAAAACACTCCAATGCAGTAATAACTTTTGATTATCCCTATCGGCGTGAAAATAGACGAATGCAAGTTAGAGAAGACGCTGTCCTAGCGCGTCATCTCTGCCTGCAAGCGGGCCAGTCCGATTTCACACTACACTCTTAGTATAGGTACTAAAAGCCGCGATGTCAATAAAGAAACGCAAGTTTTCCGACATCCGTGAAAATTTTAAGCAAGAGAAAATCTTATTATATAAATACGGAATGATAAGTATGAACAAAAAGAAATGAGAGCCGGGACGTAGCTCTCATTTTTAGAAATCAGTGCATGTTTTTCGGGTATGGCGTCGCGGCAGCGACGAAGACGGAGAGGAGCAGCGGAATGGTCGTGAGCAGGAGCGCCGTGTCGAGGCCAATCTGGTCAGCGAGCGCAGCCGTCAGCGCGGCGCCGATGCTGCCGAGGCCGAACGAGAGGCCCATCATCATGCCGGACGCCATGCCGGCGCTGCCGGGCATCGCGCGCTGCGCCCAGACGATGGAGCTCGGCTGCGAGGCGATGAGGAACGCGCCCGAGAGGAAGAGCGCGACGAGAGAAGCTGGCTCGGTGCCCGCATGCGTGAAGAAATAGGCCGTCGGGAAGATGGCGAGCGCGAGCGCGCCGATGATGATGCGCTTGTGGCCGAAGCGGTCGCCGAGTGCTCCGCCCGAGATGCCGCCGAGTGCGCAGCCGCCGAGGAACAGCGTCAAAAGCGTGCCGGAGATGAGTGGCGAGTAGCCCGCGCGCACGAGCAGGAGCGGCAGGAACGTCGAGACGGCGACATGCGTCCAGCAGCGCAGGCCCATCGCGACGTTCAGTCGCACGACGGAGGGATTCGCGAGCATCTTCTTGAGCGGCAGGCGGTCGCCTGCCGTCTTTTGCACGGTCGAGAAATGCGAGAGGCCGGACGCCGCGAAGAATGCCATGATGACAAGGCTCGGCAGGATGAGCCAGGGCAGGCTTTCGAGCGGCCACGTCTCCGTGAATGCGACGATGACGACGGGCGCGAACGCGAAGCCGATGTTGCCGCCGGCGACGTAGAGCGACATGGCGATGCCGGCCTTGCCCGCGCGCGCGACTTTCGCGACGAGCGATGAGCCGAGCGGATGATAGGCTGAGACGGAGAGGCCCGTCAGCGCGATGACGAGGAAGAGCATGATTTTCGTCGAGATGAAACCGATCGTGCAGATGCAGATGGCACCGAACGGCAGCACGGGCACGAGCAGCCAGCTCATGCGGTGGCGGTCCATGAGGTAGCCGAAGACAGGCTGCATCATGTTGCTTGCGATGCTCATGACCATGACGAGAAGGCCCGAGAGCGTCAGCGAGAGGTCGAGCTTCGGCATGATGATCGGCAGCAGCACGGGCAGGAAATTGCAGTAGAAATCATTCGTGAGATGCCCGCAGGCGAGCAGCACGACAGAGGCGCGCGGGGAAAAGCGCATATGATTCTTCCTCCTTTGAAGTGTGTTGCCCTCTACGATACCGCAGAAAATAAACTCCGTCAATCTTTTGCTGCGCTCTTGGATTTTCCGTCCTGTCTTGGTATAATGAATCTACGCTGTGTGAACTTGTAAATCGCGTTCGCACGCTGAGAACAGATTTTGCTGGAGCCAAAGGAGATTGCAGATATGAAACTCGTCGTCACCATCGTCGGCAAAGACCGCGTCGGCATCATCGCGACCGTGAGCACGATTCTCGCGGAGAACGATGTCAATATCCTCAACATCAATCAGAACATCATGGAAGGCTTCTTCAACATGGTCATGATTGCGGAGATGCCAGAGAATGCAAAGATGTCGCTCGGAGAGCTCCAGAAGGTTCTCAAGGCGGAGGGCGAGAAGCTGGGCCTCGACATCAAAGCACAGCACATGGACATTTTCAACGTGACGCATAATGTGTGAAACGCGGAGGCTGTGTGCTGTTATTAGGAGGCTCGCATGATTACATTTGATGATATTTTTGAAACGAACCGCATGATCACGGAGAACAAGCTCGACGTGCGCACGATCACGATGGGCATTTCTCTGCGCGACTGTGCGCATCCGAACATCACGAAATTCTGCCAGAACATCTATGACAAGATCACGAAGTCGGCGGAGTTCCTCGTGAAGACGGGCGAGGATATCGAAGCGGAGTTCGGCATCCCCATCATTCATAAGCGTATCTCCGTCACGCCGATTGCCATCGCGGCGGATGCCTGCGAGACGGACACGTATGTCCCTGTCGCCGAGGCACTCGACAAGGCGGGCAAGGAAGTCGGCGTCAACTTCATCGGCGGCTTTTCCGCGCTCGTCGAAAAAGGCTACACGAAGGGCGATCGCACGCTGATTCAGTCCATCCCGCAGGCGCTGGCCTCGACGGACATCGTCTGCTCGTCCGTGAATCTCGGCTCGACGAAGGCCGGTATCAACATGGACTGCGTCCGCGAGATGGGCGAGGTCATCAAGCGCACGGCGGAACTCACGCGCGAACAGGAAGCGCTCGGCTGCGCAAAGCTCGTCGTGTTCTGCAACGCGCCGGGCGACAACCCGTTCATGGCGGGCGCGTTCCATGGCGTCAGCGAGGGCGACAAGGTCGTCAGCGTCGGCGTCAGCGGCCCGGGCGTTGTCAAGCACGCGCTCGAAGAGCTCAAGGGCGCGGACTTCACGGAAGTCGCCGAGACCATCAAGAAGACGGCATTCAAGGTCACGCGCGTCGGTCAGATGGTCGCGCGCGAGGCCTCGAAACGCCTCGGCGTGCCGTTCGGCATCATCGACCTTTCGCTTGCCCCGACGCCGGCCGTCGGCGACAGCGTCGCGCGTATTCTGGAAGAAATGGGTCTCGAGGCCTGCGGCGCGCCGGGCACGACGGCAGCGCTCGCGCTTTTGAATGACGCCGTCAAGAAAGGTGGCCTCATGGCCTCGTCGCATGTCGGCGGCCTTTCGGGCGCTTTCATCCCTGTCAGCGAGGACGAAGGCATGATCAACGCCGTCCAGCAGGGCAGCCTGTCGATTGAAAAGCTCGAAGCTATGACGTGCGTCTGCTCCGTCGGCCTCGACATGATTGCCATCGAAGGCGATACGTCGGCGGCGACCATTTCTGGCATCATCGCGGACGAGGCGGCCATCGGCATGATCAACAACAAGACGACGGCCGTGCGCGTCATCCCCGTGCCGGGCAAGCATGTCGGCGATATGGTCGAGTTCGGCGGCCTGCTCGGCTACTGCCCAATCGTCCCCGTGCGCAACAAGTACAGCTCGGCCGCGTTCATCGCGCGCGGCGGTCGCATCCCGGCACCAGTGAGGAGCCTGACGAACTGATATGCGCGTCACGAAGAAAATCAAGGCGGAACAAGTCCGCATCTTGAGCGAGGTCTACGCGGGCGCAAAGCCTGCACTCCAGTTCAACAATCCGTTCGAGCTGCTCGTCGCCGTCATCCTTTCGGCGCAGTGCACGGACAAGCGCGTCAACGTCACGACGGCACGGCTGTTTGCAAAGGCTGCGACGCCGGAAGCCATCGTGCAGATGGGGCTGCCCGCGCTCGAAGACGAGATTCGCGATTGCGGCCTGTTCCGCAACAAGGCGAAGAACATCATGGCGACGTGCATGACGCTCTGCGAGAAATACGGCGGCGAGGTGCCCGAGGACTACGACGAACTGCTGAAGCTCCCCGGCGTCGGCCGCAAGACGGCGAACGTCGTGACCTCCATCGCGTTCCACCGTCCTGCCATTGCCGTCGACACCCACGTCTTCCGCGTCGCAAACCGCCTGAAGCTCGCGGTCGGCGAGACGCCGCTCGAAGTCGAGAAAGGCCTCCAGAAAGCCATCCCGAAAGAAGACTGGAGCGCCGCCCACCACTGGCTCATCTGGCACGGAAGAAAAATCTGCAAGGCGCGCAGGCCGCTCTGCGACGAATGTCCGCTCAAAGAAGTCTGCCCGAGCGCTGGAAAGGCGGAATGAAAGGAGGCCCCAAGAATGATTTATCGCAAAGCCACGTTCGATGACATCGAACAAATCTTTGCCATCGTCAACGACTACGCGAGCGACGGCGTCATGCTCGCGCGCTCGCGCAACACGCTCTACGAGACGCTCCGCGACATGGTCGTCGCCGAGGACGAGCAGGGCACGATCGTCGGTGTCGGCGGCCTCCATATCCTCTGGGACCGCCTTGCCGAAATCCGCACGATGGCCGTCTCGCCGCGCCTCACGCGCCGCGGCATCGGCGCCGAGATCGTGAAGCGCCTGCTCGAAGAAGGCCGAAAAATCGGCGTCACGAAATTCTTCACGCTGACGTACAAGCCCGGCTTCTTCCAGACGCTCGGCTTCCATACCGTCACGAAGGAGACGCTGCCGCCAAAAGTCTGGAAAGACTGCATCGACTGCCCGAAATTCCCGAACTGCGACGAAATCGCTCTGATTCGCGAAGAAGAGGGCGAGGCGCCAGCCCTGCCGAAAGGATTTTAAAATGACCACCAAGGAAGAACTGCTCCAGAGCTATCACGAGAATCTCCAGCCGTCCGATGCGACGCGCCGCGCAGCTGCCATGTCGGCCCCGGACCTCGAAAACCTCCCGGAGGGCCATCCCATCCGTGGGCTTCGTGCGGAAAATGAAGCGATGAATACGCTCATTGAGCGACTTTTGGAAGAAAACGAATTTCACGAGCCGCCAGCATCGTTTCTGCCCGCAATCTTGCGGCTCAACGGCGTGCGCACGCACTATGCGAAAAAAGAAGAAATCCTCATGCCGATGCTTTACCGCTACGGTGTCACAGGCCCGTCGGACGTCATGTGGCGCGAGGATGACGAAATCAAGAAAGAGCTTGGCGTGCTGACGCAGACGTTCAAAGAAGAACCCGATAACATCCTTCTTTATCGCGGACGCATCCGCGGACTGCTCCAGCACATGCAGGCGATGACGAAAAAAGAAGACCTCATTCTTTTCCCGCTCTGTTTGCGTTACTTCAACGATGACGAATGGTACGCCGTCTACGAAGACGCCATCACGATTGGTACGGCGTTCCTGACAGGCGAGCCGGAGGTCTGGGAACCGGCCGAGGCATGGAAGGCCGGACAGGCCGAACGCCTGCGCATCAGCGAAATCGAGGAAGGCAAAGTCCGCTTCGAGGGCGGCGCCCTGACCGTGCGCGAGCTCCGCGCCATCCTGAAGCTCGTCGGCGTGGACATCACGTTCATCGATACCGACGACATGCTGCGTTTCTTCGAGAATGAAGGCAAGGTCTTCGCTCGCCCGAAGAGCGCGCTCGGCAACGCCGTCTATGACTGCCACCCGCCGCAGGTCGTCCCCGCCGTGCGCCAGCTCATCGCTGACTTCCGCGCGAAGAAGCGCGACCATATGACCGTCTGGCGTATGATTGCCGGAAAGCCTGTCAGTGTCCGCTACCACGCTGTCTACGACCGCGACGGCAAATACCTCGGTACCGTCGAATTCGTGCAGGATTGCACGGACATCCTCGCACATTTCAAAAAGTGACAGAACCTAAAAGAAGTGGTGATTGCAGCGCAGCTGCAATCACCACTTCTTTTTTTCTTGAATTTTTCAGAACCACTTGTCCCTCTCGAAAATCTGGAAGTCGTACCACAAAACCATTCCATACCGCGACGTGCGCGTCTTGCGTTTCGCCGGATCCCAGAGCACCTCGATCACGCGCCCGTCGCGCATGACCCGCATGAGGCAGCTCCCGCCCGTCACGCAGGGCTTCCACCCGCGCCGCGCGAGGTAGCACTCGAAATCGTACACATCCCGGAGCCGCACAAGCCCGATCCAACCGATCTTCTCATGCTCGGCATCCAGCAGCTTCTGCTTGCGTGCATTCGTTTTCATGGAGTACCCATCCTTCCATATTTTGTTGTAGAGAGGAACTTTTCAGCTTTCCTACGTTCAATATAGCACGGATTTGAACAAAATGAAAGAAGAAATGGTTAAGAAAATGTAAAGTTGTATACGCGTGAAAAGGATATTTGTCAAAAGAAAATGCCGCACCCAGAGGTGCGGCGGAAGTTGTTGGCACACAATTGATGTATCGATAGGGACATCAGAGGTTTTATGAAGTTCAATGGCTGGCCGCCATGGCTTCCTTGTAGAAGTGTTCGCGGCGCTGGGCGACGATTTGCTTGGCTTCGGCCGTGCGATCCATCTGGTGGCGCGTGAAGCGGCCGAAGCGGCCAATCATGATGTAGTAGAGGCCCATGCCGACGAGGGCAAGAGCGCCTGCGATGAGGTAGACGATGGAGAAGCCGAAGCTCGGAACAAAGCTGCCGAGCGTGTACGGGCCGACGCCGATGCCGAAGTCGAGCAGCACGAAGTACGTGCTCGTCGCGACGCCGACCTGATGGATCGGGGCGCAGTGGACGGCGAGAGCGTGGCAGGAGGCTGTGACCGTGCCGTAACCGAAGCCGAGGAACAGCGCGCCGATGAGCATCGGGATGTCGCTCGTGGCATTCGCGATGATGGCCATGGCGACGGCCATCGAGAGCAGCGAAGGATAGATGACGACGTTGCCGCCGTAGTTGTCGAGCAGATACCCGGTCAGCGGGCGGCTGATGAACGACGTCAGTGCAAAGCAGAGGAAGAAGCACGTCGCGCCGATGCCCGTGACGCCGATGCTCGACGTGTAGGCACCGAGGAATGAAAGAACCGTGGAGTAGCAGACACCGCCCATCAGAGCGATGAACGAAATGGCAAGTGACTTGACGGCGAAGAAGCGGTCAAACGAAATGTGCTTGAGGTCTTCCTTTTCCTGTGGCAGCACCGTGCGTTCCGGTGCCTTGATGAGGAAGGAAAGAAGGAAGATGACGAACGCGGCCGTGCCCGTGATTTCGATGCCGAGGCCATAAGCATGCGCCGACGTGATGTTCATGGCGAGGAACGGGCCGACAGCCGAAGCAATCGTGACGCCGAGCGTGAAGTAGCCAATGCCCGTGCCCATCTTTGACAGCGGAATCAGCGCGGCGACAATCGTGCTGGCGGCCGTCGACGTCATGCCGAACGAGACGCCATGCACGAAGCGCACGATGTTGAAGACGGCAAGCGAAGGGCTCGCGAGGTAGCCGAGAATCATCAGGAAGAACAGGCTCGTGCCGACGAGGAACATGCGGCGGCGGCCGACGAAGTCAATGAAGCGGCCGGCCGGGATGCGGGCAAAGAGCGCGCCGACGATGAAGAGGCCGGACGCGAGGCCCGCCATGCTCAGGCTGGCACCGAAATGCTCCATCGCATAAGCGGTCGACCAGAGCATCAAGAGAAAGTGGACGCTGTAGACGAGCAGATTGACGGCAATGGTAAAGAGATAATTGCGGTTCCAGAGACTTGGCTGCGCAGCAGCCTTTTCCGTAGCCATAGGGGAAGACTCCTTTCGCGAAACGAAAACACTTGCGGATGATGGTTTCTGAGGACGGGCAGTGACGCGCGGCGCGGCTTCGAGGAGCAAGTCGCTCACGTCATCCCTGCTCATCCCCAGTTCCAGCTGCAGATCCTTGTCCGGAGCAGCAGCCGGAGTGGATGAAATATGCATCTTGAAAATCACCTTGAAAATCACCTTGTCTCATGCAGCAGGTGCATATCTCCTGCTTGCAGGACTTATTATAACTGCAAGGAATTGTAGCGTCCAATGCAACATTTCCATAAAATCTATGAGTATCACGCATAAAACTCGCGAAGAGATGTGATAGAATAGAGAAAAGACAAAGACATTATGATTGAAATGCATGACTTTCATACATCAAATGCAGGAGGCAGGAGTTCTTTTCCATGGAGATTTCACAACTGCAGTATTTTCAGGCGATGGCGCGTGTGCGTCATTTCACGAAAGCGGCCGAAGAATGTGCCGTGTCGCAGTCGGCGCTCTCGCGCTCGATTGCGAAGCTCGAGGACGAGCTCGGCACGCCGCTCTTTGTGCGCCATGCGCGGCGTGCCGAGCTCACGCATGCAGGCGAGCACTTCCTCTATCACGTCGACCGCGTGCTGCGCGAGCTCGAAGCGGCGAAGAGGGAAGTTGCCGCGCCCGAGCAGGAGGATGGCGGCGTCGTGAACGTCTCGTTCTTCCATTCGTTCGGCGGGTACCTGCTGCCGATGCTGCTCGCGGAGTTCCATGCGCAGCACCCCGAAATCCGCATCAAGCTGAACCAGCACAACAGCAAGTTCCTCATGCGGCAGGTCGCGCGCGGCAAGACGGACCTCTGTCTCTGCTCGACGATGACGATGGCGGAGAACATCGCGTGGATGTATCTCTGGAGCGAGGAACTCTTCGTTGCCGTGCCGAAAGACCATCCGCTCGCGAGCCGCGAGAGCGTGACGCTCCGTGACATCGAGCGCGAGCCGCTGATTACCTTAAAGCCGAACTACAGCCTGCGCACGCTCGTCGATCAGTCGTTCGAGCTCGCCGACAGCCATCCGCAGGTCATTTTCGAGGGCGATGATGTCAATACGCTCGCGAGCCTCGTCGCGGCGAAGCTCGGCGTCAGCATCATCCCGAACATCCCGGGCATCGAGCATCTCGGCATCGTCTATCTGCCGATTTCGTTCCCGGTCTGCAAGCGCGCTGTCGGCATCGCCTGGAACCGCGCAAAGCCGCTCTCGCCAGCCGCGCTGACGTTCCAGCAGTTCGTCATCGCGCATTTTGCTTCGGCCTGAAGACAAAGAAAACACGCCAGCCGCAGAGGAAAGGGTCGATCTGCGACTGACGTGCCTATGGGGTGGCCATCGGGGCAAAAAGCATGGAGGCTTTTTGATGGCCAAACTTATTATAACATAAAAAAAGCAGAAAATAAGTGTTTTTTGCAACCAGAACGTGTTTCAAACGAAATTTAATTTATTTTAAGGAATGAAACAGAAGGTTGAAGAGGCCGAGACTATCTTCCTCGCGTGGCGCGAGTGCTGTTTCGATGGCGTGGAGACCTGCTGGCGTTTGCGGCAGGCGCGCAGCGCGGGCGGCGAAGGCGGCGAGTTCTGCATCGTTGAAGCTCTGGCGGCCGATGGCGGCGCGGCCGGTCAGCAGGAGCTCGAAGACCTTGTAGCCGAGCACGAAGATCCAGTAGTTGTGGATGAGGCCGCCCGGGACGGCGCAGGGGTAGAGCTCCGTGTAGAACTGGTGCAGCAGGAAGTTCTCGAGCAGCTTTTCATGCGGCAGGAGCACATAGCCTTCGAGGCTGCGGCGGCAGACGGGCCAGGCGCGCGCAATCTGCGCGAGGTCGGGCGCGGGTGCGTCGAGGTGGAACGCGCTGGCCGTCTGCGCGAAGTCCTCGCGGTCGAGCGGAGCGCCGGGCGCACTCGCAAGCGTCCGCACGATGCCCCAGAGGAAGTCGAGGTGCTTGAGCGGGTCGAACTTGACGTTGCGCAGGGCCGCGTCGAAGCGGGCGGCGAACAGTGGCGACTCATAGCTCTTGATAATTTTGCCGAGGTCGTAGCCGTGCCCGTCGCTGATGAAATCGACAGCGTCTTCGAGATAGAGGCCGAGCAGGATGAGCCGCACGTCGATGGTGTATTTCTGCGTCTCGAGGATGCGCAGGCACGTCCGCTGGAGGTCGAGGATGTACGAGAGCTCCGGCAGGGGCTCGTCAAGCGTCGGGACGTCCTGGTTCGCGGGACGGAGGCTGCCCGCCGGGACGGAGTTCATCTCGAAATGGAACTTCCCTCGAAAGAAGAGCACCTGCGCGGCGGCATGCGGGCACACGAGCAGCAGCGAGCGCTCGTAGAGGCTCGAAAGATGCAGGTCGCGCAGCGCCGGACAGCGCGGAGGGACAGGGCCG
>CACZFT010000039.1 GCA_902780535.1 uncultured Selenomonas sp.
CGTTGGCGGCGCGGGCGACAATGCGGCGGCGGCCGTCGGCACGGGCGTCGTCCGCGAGGGCCGCGCGTTCACGACCATCGGCACGAGCGGCGTCGTCTTCGCGCACATGAACACGCCGCACATCGACCCGAAAGGCCGCGTGCATACATTTTGCTGCGCCGTGCCGGGCGCGTGGCACGTCATGGGCGTCACACAGGCGGCGGGGCTGTCGTTGCGCTGGTTCCGCGACAATCTCGCTGACGCTTACAAGCTGCGGGCAGAAAAGGAAGGCGTCAGCGCCTACGACCTCATGAACGAGGACGTGGAGAAGACGCCGCGCGGCAGCCGCCGCCTCATCTATCTGCCATATCTCATGGGCGAGCGCACGCCGCATCTCAATCCGAACTGCCGCGGCGTGTTCTTCGGCCTCTCGGCCATCCACACGAAAGCCGACATGCTGCGTTCCGTCATGGAGGGCGTGAGCTATTCGCTCTGCGACTGCCAGGAGATCCTGCGCGAGATGCAGGTCAGCACGCAGGCGATGATGGCCTGCGGCGGCGGCGCGAAGAGCGCGGTCTGGCGGCAGATGCTCGCCGACATGTATGGCTGCCCCGTGCAGACGATCCGCGCGAAGGAAGGCCCAGCACTCGGCGCGGCCATCCTCGCTGGCGTCGGCGCGGGCGTCTTCCCTGATGTCGTCTCGGCATGCGAGCACCTCATCGAGCCGGATGAAATCTGCCGCCCCGATGCCGCTGCGCATGCGTATTATGAAAAGGGGCACAAGCTCTATCAGAAGCTCTATGCATCGCTCAAAGACAGCTTTGAAGACCTCGCGGCACTCTGAGCCGTATCATATCTCCGTTTGTCATAAATTTTCAGAACATCAGAAAGGATGAAACATCATGGTAGCAGAAGGAACAATGGAAGACGCGGCGGCGCGCAAGAAGCACGCCACGCGCATCCGCGCATTCATTTATTTCGCCGCCGGCATGGCAGGACTGCTGTTCGGCCTCGACCAGGGCGTCATCTCTGGCGCACTGCCGTTCATCAGCCAGGAGTGGAATCTTGGCAGTGTCGCGCAGGAATGGGTCGTGAGCTCGATGATGCTCGGCGCCGGTCGGCATCCTGCTCGCGTTCCTCTCGGACACGTATTTCAGCTATTCGGGCTCGTGGCGTTCGATGCTCTCGATCATCGCCATCCCGGGCTTCGTGCTGATCCTGACAGTCTTCACGCTGCCGGACAGCCCGCGCTGGCTCGCGACGAAAGGCCGCTTTGACGAAGCGGGCAGAGTGCTGAACATGCTGCATGAAAAGACGGAAGTCGCAGAAGAAGAACTCGCAGAAATCAAGGAAACGCTCAAAGTCAAGCAGGCCGGCTGGCATCTGTTCAAGGCGAACAAGAACGTGCGCCGCGCCGTATTCCTTGGCGTGCTGCTGCAGGCCATGCAGCAGTTCACGGGCTTCAACGTCATCATGTATTATTCGCCGAAAATCCTTGGCCTCGCCGGTTTCTCCAGCACGGAAGACCAGATGATCGGCACGGTCCTTAACGGCCTCACCTTCACGCTCGCGACATTCATCGCCATCGTCATGGTCGACAAGTCTGGCCGCAAGCCGGCGCTCAAGATCGGCTTTTGCGTCATGGCCGTCGCCATGGCTGTCGTCGGCGTCTGCATGACGATGCTCGAAGGCGGCAATGCCCCAGCCTTCGTCCCGTATCTCGCTGCCATCATGACGATGGTGATGATCGCAGGCTTCGCCATGAGCGCCGGCCCGATCGTCTGGGTGCTCTGCTCGGAGATCCAGCCGCTGAAATCCCGCGAATTCGGCGTCGCCTGCTCGACGATGACGAACTGGATCACGTGCGCCATCGTCGGTGCGACGTTCCTGTCGCTCATCGACGCGCTCGGCTCGGCCTGCACGTTCTGGCTCTATGCCGGCATCAATGTGCTCTTCATTTTCCTGACATTCGCCTACGTCCCCGAGACGAAAAACGTCTCGCTTGAAGAAATCGAAAAGAACCTCATGTCCGGCAAAAAGCTCCGCGACATCGGCTGCTGAAATGTGATTTATTTAGGAGGAATCCTCATGTTGACTGTCAATGATCCGAAATTCCGTCCCTATGGCCGCGTGCTGCAGCTCGACCTCAAAGCATTCACTGAGGCCATCGGCAAGGTCGAGCTGCCCAAGGAGGGCACGATGTACGAGCCCTCGACGCCGGCGTTCGAGGCGCTGCCGCTGTTCCAAGAGTTGCAGGACAAGGTCTTTGGCGAGCTGCCGATCGAGTTCGGCCACTGCAGCGGCCGCAACCGCAAGCTCAATGCCGTCGAGTACCATCGCTCGTCGGAAATCGACATCGCGGCGACCGATCTCTACCTGATGCTCGGCAAACAGCAAGACATCGACCCTGCGACGTACCATTACGAGACGAAGCGCATCGAGACGTTCTTCGTGCCGGCCGGCACGGCCGTCGAGCTCTATGCGACGACGCTCCATTTTGCGCCGGTCAGCGCGAAGCCGGACATGGAATTCCGCTGCGGCGTCGTGCTGCCGAAAGGCACGAATGAGGCGCTCGTGCACGCAGAACGCGGCGCAGGGGAAGACCGCCTGCTGTTCGCGAACAACAAGTGGCTCATCGCGCATCCAGAAAGCGGCCTCGACAAGGATGGCGCCTTCATCGGCCTCGTTGGCGAAAACCTCATGCTCTGAGGGATTTGAATTGGCCTCAGTGCCTCGGCTCTTTACCTTTCCCGTGGTATCTGGTAAAATGCGTGCATAGGAACACAGTCATGGGAAGGGGAGTCCGAAATGGTGACGATGAAGAAGGTTGCAGAGCTCTGCGGCGTGTCGCGCGGCACGGTCGATCGCGTGCTGCATGGGCGCGGGCGCGTCAGCGACGAAACGGCGGCGAACATCCGCCGCGTGGCAAAGGAACTCGGCTATGAGCCGAATCCCGCTGCGAAGGCGCTGTCGGCGCGCAAGAAGCAGCCGAAAGTCGCCGTCATCCTGCCGAGTGAAGGCAATCCATTCTTTGACGAAGTCATCCGCGGCGTGCAGGAAGCAGCGGACAGCTACAAGATCTACGGCCTGACGATGGAGCTCCTGACGATGAAGGGGTACGACCCGCAGGACGAGCTGCAGCTGCTGAAGCAGGCAGCCGACGCCGACGCCATCCTGATCGACCCGATCGACGATGACGACATCCGCGCGGCCATCAACAACCTCGTGGACGTCGGCAAGTTCGTCGTCACGGTCAACAACGACATCCCAAACTGCGAGCGCCATTGCTATGTCGGCAGCGACTACGAAAATGGCGGCGTCACGGCCTGTGCGCTGCTCGAAGCATTCGCGGGCGGCAGCGCCGAAGTCGGCGTCGTGCTCGGCAGCAAGAAGATCAGCGGCCATCGCGCGCGCCTCGAAGGTTTTCAGAAGCGCATGGAGAAGGCGACGGGACTGCACATCGCGGCCGTCATCGAGAACGAAGATGATGAATTCACCTCGTTCGAGCGCACGAAGGACATGCTGCGCACGCATCCAGACATCACGGCGCTCTTCCTGATCGCAGGCGGTGTCTATGGCGCCTGCCGCGCGGTTATGGAGCTTTCGCCAGCCCATCGGCCCATCGTCATCGCCTTCGACAGCGTCCCCTCGACGGTCGAGATGATGAAGAAGGGCATCGTGAAGGCGGTCCTCTACCAGCACCCCTATCGGCAGGGCCACCGCTCGATGGAGCTCGCGTTCGAGCGCCTCGTCAATGGCCGCGCACCATACAAGCAGGAGTACATCATGAAACACGAGATCAAGCTGCTCGAAAATCTTTGAGCAAGTCATGATGAAATACTTGCCAAGAATACAGATTCCATGGTAAAATAAGACAACAAACGAAAAGCGGGTACCTCAAGGCGGAGACTGGTCGCAAACAGGCTTCGCCTTTTTTCAAGAGGCCGCTCGAATCCATTTCAGTAGGAGGTCTTTCTATGGAAGTCTTGGCAGGAATCGTATTCATCCTCATGTACGTCGTCATCGTCTCGGAGAAGATCCACCGGACGGTCGCCGCCGCGCTCGGCGCGCTCGTCATGCTCTATGTCGGCGTGCTGGACATGGACACGGCGTTGCACCATGTCGATTTCAACACGCTTGGGCTGCTCGTCGGCATGATGGTGCTCGTCGGCGTCACGAGCCACACGGGGCTCTTTGACTTCGTCGCCGTCTGGGCGGCGCAAAAGGCAAAGGCGGAGCCGCGCCGCATCCTCATCTATCTCGGCCTCATCACGGCCGTGTTCTCGGGCTTCCTCGACAATGTCACGACTGTGCTGCTCATGGTGCCCGTCACGTTCTCCATCACGCAGAAGCTCCACATCTCGCCGATGCCGTTCCTGCTGACGCAGATCATCGCCTCGAACATCGGCGGCACGGCGACGCTGATTGGCGACCCGCCGAACATCATGATCGGCAGCGCGGCACCAGAACTCACATTCATGATGTTCATCGAGAACCTCGCGCCGATCGCGTTCTTTGACCTGTTCGTCGTCATGTTCATCATGGAGGCGCTCTATCGCAAGCAGCTCGTCACGAAGCCGGAACTGCAGGCGGAAGTCATGGCCATGGATGCCGGCAAGTGCATCAAGGATCACAAGCTGCTCGGCAAATCGCTGTTCGCGCTCGCGCTCACGATCCTCGGCTTCTTCACGCACTCGATGCTCGGCCTCGAATCCTCGCTCATCGCGCTCGGTGGCGGCTTCCTGCTGCTGCTGCTCGCCGGTGGCAGTGCCAGTCTTGTGGAAAAGACGATGAAGTCCGTCGAGTGGGCGACGATCTTCTTCTTCATCGGCCTGTTCATCGCGGTCGGCGGCCTCGTCGAGACGGGCATCATCCATGACCTCGCGACAATGGCCATCGAGCTGACGGGCGGCGACGTCACGACGACATCACTGCTCGTGCTCTGGCTCTCGGCCATCGTCTCGTCCGTGCTCGACAACATCCCGTTCGTCGCGACGATGATCCCGCTGATTCAGAACATGGGCGCCATGGGCGTCTCGAACCTCGACCCCGTCTGGTGGAGCCTCGCGCTCGGCGCCTGCCTCGGCGGCAACGGCACGCTCGTCGGCGCCTCGGCAAACCTCATCGTCGCTGGCCTCGCAGCAGAGCGCGGCGTCAAGATCACGTTCATCAAGTACCTCTGGGTCGGCTTCCCGATCATGATCCTGACGATCATCCTCTCGACGGTGTACGTCTATCTGCGCTATCTGATGTGATCTCGTGAACCCATGCGGTTCCTGCATCTTCAGGGATGCATGAAACACATTGCAAGACACAAACACAAAGGGCTGCTGCATCGCGAAAACATCGCGATAGCAACAGCCCTTTGTCTGATAAAAGGCATCTCGTATGGATTACGTATCGAGCAGGCCGCCATCCGCGCAGAGCTCGGTGTAGAGCGTCCCAAAGATATTTTCCGCTGCCGTGTGGCCGCCGAGGGCGTGGTAATAGTCGAGGTGCTCCGCAAAGAACGCTTCACGCCCAGCGCGCTTCGGATCGTTGCCCGCGAGGACGATGTCTTTGAGGAAGCGTTCAATGGCTGCGGTATCCTTGCCATTCACTTGATAGAGATGCGGTAGGATCATCTCGCTGAGTTCTGTGAAGCCTTGCTCCGGTCGCCGGAGCTCCAGCATCGGCTTGTTGACGAAGAGATATTCTGCGATGAAGGAACCGCTGTCATTGATGATGGCATCGGATTCCTTGAAGAGCCGATGATAGTTGCCAGATAATTGGACCGTTGCATTCGGCAGAGCGTTCCAGGCTGCGACGTACGCATCCCATTCTTTTTCATCGCGGAAGATGCCGTAGCGGATCGCCTTGATCGCGAGCTGCGGATGCGGCTTGAAGACCCAGACGGTTTCCTTTTGATATTTCTTGGCGAGCTCGAGCATCCATCGGCCGTTATCCGCAAACGTCGAGAAGATGAGAATGTCTTCCGGGCGCATGGAATGATGGGGGGAATAAATGATTTTTTTCGCATGCGGTGTGCCGTTTTCTTTGAGCAGGCGACCGAATAGCGAAGGCTCGTCCGCGCAGGACGTGAAATAGGCATCCATCTTGGGATACCCTGTGTATCGCATGTTGGCAGCGCCGCTGAAGCAATGTATTTTCGCGAGCGCAGGATCTCCTTCCCAGACGGTAAAGATCAGCCAGCAGAGATTGTGCAGATCCTGATTATAATCAAAGCGATGAAAGGTGTGCTCAGGGTTTTGAGTCGTGGGGAAGCCGTACGGGATGTAGGTCTGCAGCGTGGTCAGTGGATGGTTCCAGACGTACATGTCACTGGAAAACAGCCCCATCCAGGGATTCAGCCAGAGGCAAATATCGGGATGGACCGGGAGCTCGTCCCATGTAAGGTCCCGCTGATGCTTGGAGTCAAAGGTCTCGATGAAACGCAGTTGATGCTCTTGTAGCTTGCGGATCAAGACGTCATACCCGCGTTGATTGTCTTCATCTTCTTTGCTCTTCGTGCGCACACGCAACGTGAAGATATACGGACGGAAGACGTCGGAGTTCTCCAGCAAGTGATAGAGCTCATCCCCGATCCAGTCGTTCGTGCCGCATGTGAAGATGCCGACGACGAGACGACGTTGTTTTTTTAGCAGTGTGTGCGCAATCATTCGCGTGAGACGCTGGCGGATCGAGGCGAAAAGCTCTCCGCCTTTTCCAGCGGGCAGTTCCTCCAGCAAATAGCGGAGATCGAGGAGATTCTTATATTTGTATGTTTTCAAGTCCTCTTCGGTGAAAGTGTCAGCTGCGAGCTGAGACAGCAGTTGCAGAGATGTAGCAGAAAAATTCATAAAGATAGCGCCTCCTGACAATCGTATGAATCACACGAAACCTTTTTCGACATGAAGGCAGGGAATTCCTGCTGACGAAGGATCTTTGTAGTGAACAGCGAACGGCTGTTTCTTTACAGGAGGAGCTATTTTCGATATTCCAGATTCTTGGGACATCGTACACATCGAAACACATGTATAGTCATTTTGTGGACGCGGACACGTTATTTGATGATTTCACGCGCATTCATTTCGCGTATTCGGACGCCGGAATTTTCCCAGCTCATGTTCGATACCGACCGCCTGTTGAAAAAGCTCATCGGTACGGCCGATACGTCTCGTACGGTGTATTTGACTGCTTCCGGCACGGCAGCGATGGAAGCGACGATCATGAATTGCTTCACGTCGGAGGACCGCCTGCTCGTTGTGAATGGTGGCACCTTCGGCCAGCGTTTTGCGGAGCTCTGCGAGATTCATCAGATTCCGTTTGACGAAATCCGATTGCCGTATGGCGAGACGCTCAGCGAGGAGCACTTTGCGTCCTTCGCCGGCCAGCATTTCACTGCGCTGCTCGTTAATATCGATGAGACATCGACGGGACAGCTGTACGATATTCAACTGCTGCACGACGTGTGCGAGCGATGCGGCATGTATCTCATCGTCGATGCGATCAGCTCGTTCCTCTGCGATCCGTACGAAATGGATCGATATGGCATCGATGTCACGATCAGCAGTTCGCAGAAAGGCGCGTGCGTCGAACCAGGTATGTCCTTCGTCGTCCTCGGCGAACGCATCTTGCGCGAACGCGTCCAGCAGCAGCGCGTGGCGTCACTTTATTTTGATTTCAAGGTGTATTTGAAAAATTTCGAGCGCGGGCAGACGCCTTTCACGCCGGCGATCGGCGTTTGTCAGGAGTTGCATGCGTCGCTTGCGCGCATTGACCGGATGGGATTGCAGACGCATCTGGATCATATCGCAGCGGTCGCTGCAGATTTTCGCAAAAAAGCCATGGAATTGCCGGTTTCGATTCCTGCGTTCCCATTGTCACAAGCACTGACGCCGATCGTGTTTGATGAACCGATTGCCTATCGCGTATTTGAGGTTTTGAAGGATCGCTATGATATCATGGTGAATCCGACGGGCGGCCCATT
Source organism: uncultured Selenomonas sp. (assembly GCA_902780535.1). Lineage (GTDB taxonomy): Bacteria > Bacillota > Negativicutes > Selenomonadales > Selenomonadaceae > Selenomonas_C. Next base: position 7,949 of record CACZFT010000039.1, read on the forward strand.
GCATGAGACGTCCCTGCGTATCGCTCACATCGGCGAAACGACGGAGGAAGATAATACCCTCCTCGTCACAGCAATGAAGCAAGCGATTGCGGATGTACAGGGCGAAGTGAAGATGTCATAAAAGGATGGGGGAAACAGCATGGACAACCATCGCATTTACGGGGAAAAAGTTGACGTACAAACGGAGAATGTTCAGGCGTTTTACAATCAGCGGGCACGTTCCGTCAGTGAGCGGCCGGAAGCCTTTGCCATCAGTACGTCGGTGTGGATTTTTCGGCGGATATGATCGCGCTGGCACAGAAGCGCTTGACACTCAATCATATCTGGTCGGATGGTCTGCGTTCCGATTATGATGCCATTTATCGGACGCGGGAAGAATATCTGGAGCTCTTGCAGTCCTTGCTGGACGTCTGTGACATCACCGAAGAAGGCTTTCTGAATCATCTTGATAAAAAGGAATTCACGGAAACGACGCATTGGTATGCGCTCCTGCGGTGGGAATAAGAAGAAGGATCCCGCTGTTTTTGACAGTTGGCGAGAAAAAATGCTTGACACAATTCCACGACGGGTGTATGGTATACACATCGATGCGATACAGATTCGTAAAACTGTAAAGTGCGATACACCATAGGAACACATCCGATGATAGGAACGAGTACCTTCCGATCAAAACTTTCAGAGAGCCATCATTTGCTGAGAGATGGCAGCGGAGACGGGAGCGAAAATCCTCCTTGAGGAGCGCGGCTGAACAGAATGGTAAGCCAAGACGTCCGCCCCACGTTACAGGGGACGCGCATGGTAGTGCGTTGGTGAGTGCTCATGGCAGTGTTGCCATGGGAATTTGGGTGGTAACACGGAAACAAACGTCCGTCCCTTTCGAGGGGACGGACGTTTTTATTTTTCATCATTTATTTTATTCATTTCTGTCTTAGGAGGAATCATCATGGAACAACAAGTGGACATGCAAGCACTCAAGCGCAAGCGGGATCTCCGGATCATCTTTCCGGTCTTCCTCGTCTCGATTATCGCGTGCCTTGACCGTGTCAACATTTCGTATGCGGCGCTGACGATGAAGGCTGACCTCGGCTGGCTCACGCCGGAAATCTACGGCGCGGGCGCCGGCATCTTCTTCGCGGGCTACCTGCTCCTCGAGATTCCGGGCTCGCTCGTCGCAGCGCGGTTCTCGGCAACGAAATGGATTGCGCGCATCATGTTCACCTGGGGCCTTGTCTGCGTGCTCATGGCGTTCATGCATTCGCAGACGGAGTTCTACCTCTACCGCTTCCTGCTCGGCGCATCGGAGGCGAGCCTCTATCCTGTCATCTACTCCGTGCTGTTCCCGCGCTGGTTCACGGGCCGCGAGCGCGCACGCGCCACGAGCCTGATGCTCGGCTCTCTCCTGCTTGCGAACATCATCGGCGCACCGCTTTCGGGCGTGCTGCTGCAGACGTCGTTCTTCGGCATGCACGGCTGGCAGGAGCTCTTCATCATCGAGGCCGTTCCGGCCCTGATGTTCTCCGTCCTGTTCTTCTTTGGCGTGAAAGACCGTCCCGACCAGGTCAGCTGGCTCACGGATGCAGAAAAAGCGTATCTCACGAAAGCCTATGAAGACGAGCGCGCTGCCATGCAGAACAAGAAGAAGTACACCGTCCTGCAGGCATTCAAAGATCCGAAAGTCCTCCGTCTCTGCCTCATCTATTTCCTCTGGGTCGTTGGTTTCTGGGGCTTCTATTTCTGGATGCCGACCGTGCTCAAGCAGCTGTCCGGCTGGTCGACGCAGCTCCTCGGCGGTGCCATCGCGATCCCGATGACGGTCGCGCTTCTCGTGCAGTTCGTCATCGGCTGGTCGTCTTCGAAGACGGGCGACAAGGTCTGGCATGTCTCGCTGACGCTCATGGTCGGCGCGTTCGGCCTCGCGCTCTCGCCGTTCGCGACGGATACGACGGTCGCGCTCGTGCTCATCTGCCTCTCGGCCATCGGCATCCATGCGGCGATGGGTGTCTGGTGGACGATTCCGACGACATTCCTGACGGGCCCGGCAGCGGCTGGCTCCGTCGCCCTCATCAATTCCTGCGGCAATCTCGGCGGCTGGGTCGGCCCATACATGATGGGCTGGATCAAGACGAACACGGGTGCGTTCGACCTCGGTTACTTCATCATGGGCGGCATGATGTTCGCGGCGGCGCTCCTCGTACTGACCATCAAGTACGGCTTCTCCTTCTCGCACAAGAACGAGGAAGCGGCGGAGGCCGTCACGGAACATTGAAGTTTTGACATTACAATTCAGAAAGTATTCGAGGCTTGTACATGAAATATGTACAAGCCTCTCTTTGCAGAAGAAAATTGCAAGAATTTTTTGATGAAACATGAAATTTTCAGGAAAAGCAGGAATTTTCGATTGGAAGTCGAAAGTAAAGAAGCATAGGAAAAATAAAGTAGAGAATCATGTGTGGAAAAAAGTGAGGGATATGGTATGTTCGATTTTTCATCCATGAAGACAAGGCTGGTCATGATGATTAGCGGCGTTTCGCTCGCCTCGACCATCCTGATTGGTGGCTTCTTTATCTTTGAGAACGTCCGATACAATGAAGCGAGCATTGCGAGCTACCGGCAGGATCTCGAATCGAATGTCGAGACGCAGCTCAAGGAAGAGACGCAGGTCGCGGTCAGCATCCTGGACGAGTACAACAAGAAAGCACAGTCCGGCGAGATGACGGTCGATCAGGCGAAGAAAGAAGCCGCGGACCGCGTGCGCGACCTGCGCTATGACGATGGCAAGGGATATTTCTGGATTGATACGAAAGAGGGCGTCAACGTCGTCCTGCTCGGCCGCGATACCGAGGGCAAGAGCCGCATCGACGCCGTCGATCTGAATGGCGTCCACTATATCCAGGAAATGATCAAGAACGGCCTGCAGGAAGGCGGCGGCTTTACGGATCTGCAGTTTGCAAAGCCGGGCGAGACGCAGCCGCTGCCGAAGCGCAACTACACCGTGCTGTTCCAGCCGTTCAACTGGGTCATTGGCACGGGCGTCTGGATTGATGACATCGACCAGGCAGTCGCAGAGCGCACGGAAGTCTACAATGCGAAACTCCGCTCGCAGATCCTGACGTCGCTTGGCGTCATGGTCGTCCTGCAGCTCATCTTCATCGCGTTCGCGCGCTACCTCGGCGGCAGCATCGCAGGGCCGATTCAGAAAGCCACGGAGCGCGTGCAGGTCATCGGCACGGGCGACTTCACACTGAGCGAGCAGGATGCGGCCGAGCTCGATGAACTTGCAACACGCCCGGATGAAATCGGCACGATGGCGCATGCCATGAAGGAAATGAATGAGAAAGTCCGCGAGCTCATGCGCGACGTCGCGCAGACGGCCGAATACCTCGCGGCGGCCTCGGAAGAGCTCACATCGACGGCCGACCAGGCGGCCGAGGTCAGCCAGGCCATCGCTGACTCCGTCGTCAATGTTGCTGGTGCCTGCAGCGAGCAGTTCACGGACGTCGAGACGGCGAACGACCATACGCAGAAGCTCACGGAGAACATGGAAAGCTTCCGCAAGACGCTCCGCATGACATCGGAGAAAGTCGACGAGACGAGCAACGTCGCCGAGCAGGGCGGCAAGGACGTCCAGACGGCCGTCACGAGCATGCAGTCCATCGAAACGAATGTCAGTGGCATCGCGAAGCTCATCGAGAGCCTCGGCGAGAACAGCAAGGAAATCGGCGACATCGTCGCGACGATTTCGGAAATCGCCGACCAGACGAACCTCCTCGCGCTCAACGCCGCCATCGAAGCCGCGCGCGCGGGCGAGCACGGCCGCGGCTTTGCCGTCGTCGCTGACGAAGTCCGCAAGCTCGCCGAGCAGTCGCAGGATGCAGCCGGCGAAATCGCAAGCCGCATCGGCAAGATCCAGAAATCGACAGAAGAAGCCGTCACGGCGATGCACAGCGGCCTCGGCGAAGTCATGGAAGGCACGAAGACCGTCCAGTCGACGGGCAGCTCGTTCCAGGGCATCGTCGGCATGGTCGGCGAAGTCGCGACGAGTGCAGAAGATATGCGCAGCTCCGTGAAGGTGCTGACGGCAAGCATCGATGAGATCAGCAACGCCATCACGCAGATTAACGAAAAGAGCCGCTCCGTCGCCAGCGAAGCGCAGACCGTCTCGGCATCGACGGAGGAAGAAACGGCCTCGATGCACGAAATCGCCGTCGCAAGCCGCAAGCT
>CACZFT010000040.1 GCA_902780535.1 uncultured Selenomonas sp.
ACTGCTCGAGATGGCAAAGCGCGAAGGCGTCAAGGACGTCTACGTCCATGCGTTCCTCGACGGCCGCGACGTGCCGCCGCAGAGCGCACAGCCGTACCTCGAAGAGCTCGAAGCAAAGTGCAAGGAAATCGGCGTCGGCACGATTGCAACAGTCAGCGGCCGCTACTATGCGATGGACCGCGACCATCGCTGGGATCGCGAGCAGAAGGCCTATGAGGCCATCGCTCATGCAGAAGGCGTGTCCTCTGACAGCGCTGTGGCAGGCCTCAAAGCCAGCTACGCGAATGACGTCAACGACGAGTTCGTCGTTCCGTTCGTCGTCAAGGGGTACGAAGGCATGAAGAACGGCGACGGCGCCATCTTCTTCAACTTCCGCCCCGACCGTGCGCGCCAGCTCACGCATGCGTTCACGGACGAGAAATTCGACGGCTTTGAGCGCGACGAAAGCCTCAAGATTCCGTTCACGCGAAGGTCGCTTTCCCGCCCGAGTCCATCGACAAGACGCTCGGCGAAGTCATCCAGGATCAGGGCATGACGCAGCTGCGCATCGCCGAGACCGAGAAGTACGCGCATGTCACGTTCTTCTTCAACGGCGGTGTCGAAGAGCCGTACAAGGGTGAAGACCGCATCCTCGTGCCGAGCCCGAAAGTCGCGACGTATGATCTCCAGCCGGAGATGAGCGCCGTCGAGGTCACGGACAAGGTCTGCGAGGCCATCCGCTCCAAGAAGTACGACTTCATCATCCTCAACTACGCGAACTGCGACATGGTCGGCCATACGGGCGTGTTCCCGGCAGTCGTCAAGGCCGTCGAGACCGTTGACAGCTGCGTCGGCCGCTTTGTGGCTGCCATCAAGGAAGTCGGCGGCGAGGTCTGCATCACGGCAGACCACGGCAACGCGGACAAGATGATGGACTACGTCAACAACCAGCCGTTCACGAAGCACACGACGAACGCCGTCCCGTTCATCGTCGTCTCCGACCGCGTGAAATCCGTCAAGGACGGTGCGCTCTGCGACATCGCTCCGACGCTCCTCACGCTCGCAGGCGTCGAGATTCCGAAGGAAATGACGGGCAAGAACCTCGTCGAGCTTTGAGCCATCTTTGATTTAGTAGAAGAGAGGAATACGAACAATGATTGCTTATTCACAGAAAGTGGAAGACATGGCGACTGTCACGCAGGAAGTTCACCACGGCGCAGCCCCGATTCCTGAAGAAGGCAAGTGGGTCAAGTCCAAGAACGTCCAGGACATCAGCGGCCTGACGCATGGCGTTGGCTGGTGCGCACCGCAGCAGGGCGCTTGCAAGCTCACGCTGAACGTCAAAGAGGGCATCATCCAGGAGTGCCTCGTCGAGACGATCGGCTGCTCCGGCATGACGCATTCCGCTGCCATGGCTGCGGAAATCCTCCCGGGCCTCACGGTTCTCGAAGCGCTGAACACGGACCTCGTCTGCGACGCCATCAACACGGCGATGCGCGAGCTGTTCCTCCAGATCGCCTATGGCCGCAGCCAGACGGCGTTCTCCGATGACGGCCTGCCCATCGGCGCTGGCCTCGACGACCTCGGCAAAGGCCTCCGCAGCCAGGTCGGCACGCTCTATGGCACGCTCAAGAAGGGCCCGCGTTACCTCGAACTCGCTGAAGGTTATGTCACGAAACTCGGCCTCGACAAAGAAGGCCGCATCATCGGCTACGAAGTCGTGCAGGTTGGCAAAGTCCTCGAAGCTGTCCGCAAGGGCAAGGACGCCAACGAAGCCATCAAGGCAAACACGAGCACGAAGGGCCGTTTTGCTGATGCCGTGAAGACCATCGATCCGCGCGAAGAGTAATTCACAATTTCTCACGCAAAGAGATTCGAGTTTCTGGTAATCGAAAGGAATGAAATCCATGTCATTATTCGAAGGCTATGAGCGCCGCATTGACAAAATCAACGAAGTCTGCAAGAAATACGGAATCGCGTCCATCGAAGATGCACGCAAGATCTGCAACGACAAGGGCATCGACCCGTACAAGACGGTCGAAGACCTCCAGCCGATCGCATTCGAGAATGCAAAATGGGCTTACACGCTCGGCGCTGCCATCGCCATCAAGAAGGGCTGCACGAAAGCTGTTGACGCCGCAAAGGCCATCGGCGAAGGCCTCCAGGCATTCTGCGTGCCGGGCTCCGTTGCCGACCACCGCAAAGTCGGTCTCGGCCATGGCAACCTCGGCGCCATGCTCCTCGACGAGAAGGCTGGCTGCTTCGCATTCCTCGCAGGCCATGAGTCCTTCGCAGCAGCAGAAGGCGCCATCGGCATCGCGATGACGGCGAACAAGGTCCGCAAGAACCCGCTGCGCGTCATCCTCAACGGCCTCGGCAAAGATGCTGCCCAGATCATCAGCCGCATCAACGGCTTCACGTATGTCGTGACGGAGTATGACTACAAGGCCAACAAGGTCAACGTCGTCGACAAGATCGCTTACAGCGATGGCGAGCGCGCGAAAGTCAAATGCTATGGCGCTGACTCCGTCCCCGAAGGCGTTGCCATCATGCACCTCGAGGATGTCGACATCTCCATCACGGGCAACTCCACGAACCCGACGCGCTTCCAGCATCCGGTTGCCGGCACGTACAAGAAGGAGTGCATCGAGAAGGGCAAGAAGTACTTCTCGGTCGCTTCCGGCGGCGGCACGGGCCGTACGCTCCATCCGGACAACATGGCAGCCGGCCCTGCTTCCTACGGCATGACCGACACGATGGGCCGCATGCACAGCGATGCGCAGTTCGCAGGCTCCTCCTCCGTGCCGGCACACGTCGACATGATGGGCCTGATTGGCGCCGGCAACAACCCGATGGTCGGCATGACCGTCGCTGTCGCCGTTTCCGTGCAGGAGGCTATGAACAAGTAATCTTGTTCGGCTACAAACCACAAACAACATAGCAAGACATGGGCATCGACAGGAGTTCCGGCCGTGCGGGACGCCGATGCCCATGAAGAGAACCCGCAGTTCGCCATTTCTGCGGGTTCTTTTCTTTTGTCCGAAACTCGTGCTATACTGTAGGCAAAGACGTTGATCAGAGAAAGCAGGTGGAACGATGAACACGGTTATGCCCATCGGGACGGAATATTTTGCAAAGCTTCGCAACAACAACTATTATTTTGTGGACAAGACGACGTTCCTCAGCGAGTTCTTTCGCGGTCATGCTGATGTGACGCTCCTGACGCGGCCGCGGCGGTTTGGCAAGACGCTGCTCATGTCGATGACGCAGCAATTCCTCGACATCGAGGATGCTGAGGAACATCGGAAACTCTTCGAAGGCCTCAAGGTCATGGACGATCCTGTTGCCATGGCCGAACAGGGAACGCGCCCCGTCATCTTTCTGACGCTCAGGGATTGGGATTCGAATACGTGGGAATCCATGCAGGAGTTCATTGCGTTCGGCTTGCAGGATGTCTGCCAGAACTTTCGGTTTTTAGGAGAAAGTGACAAGGTTTCGCAAGAGGACAAAGAGGCGTTTCATACGCTGTTGTGGCGGAAAGGCGATCTTGGCCTTATGCGCCGCGCACTCACTCTTTTTTGCAAGATGCTCCGCAATCACTATGGCCGGAACGCCGTGCTGCTGATCGATGAATACGACGCGCCGCTCCAGTCTGCATGGTCGCATGGATATTACGATGAAGCTATCGATTTTTATCGCGGTTTCTTTGCCTCGGCATTGAAATCAAATCCCGCGCTCGATTTTGCCATTCTGACGGGCGTGCTGCGCATCGCAAAGGAAAGCATCTTCAGCGGGCTCAACAACCTTGAAGTCTCGACGGTATTCAAGGGCGGTTTTGCAGACGCTTGTGGCTATACGAAAGAAGAAATTGCAAAACTCGCACATGATTTAGGACGCGATGACAAGTTGGAAGAACTTGCTGACTGGTACGATGGGTATAACTTCCAAGGCATGGAAATCTACAACCCATGGTCGGTCAACAATTATTTCAAGCAGAATTGCGAGGCTGAAGCCTATTGGGTCAATACCTCCGGCAATGATATCATTCAGACGTTGCTATCGCAGGCAGACGAAGAACGCTGGGGCGAGCTCCAGTCGCTTTTGACGGGCGGCACGGTGACAACGGCGATCAGCGAAGGCGTCATTTACAGTGCCATCGGGAAAAACAGCGGCGACATCTATACGATGCTTCTTCAGACAGGCTATCTCAAGGCGATCGGGAGCGTCCGGCTGAGTAGCAGCGAGCGCATGTATGAGCTCGCAATTCCGAACCGCGAAATCCGCTATCTCTTCCAGAAAGAAATCATGAACCGCGTTGACCGGAGCTATGGCGTTGTTTCGTTTTACAAGATGGGGCTCGCGCTCCAGCAGGGGCGGGCAGAGGATTTCCAGCGGATCTTCCAGGGCATCCTCCTGCGTGCTGTGAGTTCGCAGGACACGGCACATCCGGAAAGCTTCTATCACGGACTCATGCTCGGCTGTGTGCTCTACTACGAACAGGACTATCGCGTCGTTTCCAATCGTGAGAGCGGCTATGGCCGTTTCGACCTCGCGATGCTGCCGAAGAAAGACGGGCTGCCCGGCGTCATCATGGAGTTCAAGGCCGTCAAGGAAGAAGACGAGCTTACATCCGCTGCGGATGCTGCCTGCCAGCAGATCGAAGAAAAAGCATACGTCACAGAATTGGAAGCCACAGGTGTCCAGACCATCTGGCGTTACGGCATCGCGTTCTGCAAGAAGCGCGTGCTTGTAAAGGCAGGTTGATTTTCATCGGCGCTTTTGCCATGCTCAAGAATTTGCGAGCAAGACCTCGATGCCATCCCGTTCGAGCTGCTGTTTGCAGCCGGACGGGATGTTTTTGTCGGTGATGACGAGTTTTGGCTGGTCGGGGACGTTCAGCGGGACGGTGCCGGGGCGGTGGAATTTTTCGCTTTCCGTCAGGATGGCGAGGCAGTCCGCCGAGCGCGCCATGTCGCGGACGGCCTGGGCGCGCAGCTGGTCTTTGTTGGAAAAGCCGGTTTCTGCCGTCCAGCCGTCCGTGCCAATGAAAAGGTATTTCACATGGTAGTTTGCGGCGGTTTGGGCGACGAACGGGCCGACAACGCATTGGGAGATCGATTGGTAGATGCCGCCGAAGAGGACGACCTGGAGGCATGGGAATTCTGCGACGAAGTCAGCGATGAAGGCGCTGTTCGTCACGAGTGTCAGGCGTTTTTCATTGCCTCGACATCACGATATGCATACGCTCGTCCGAGCAACGCATACTTGTTCTCGCCGAACTGATGGAATGGCAGCAGCTGGCAGCGCTTTGCGCCGATGGCGTGGAGCGATTCTACCATGCGGTCAGCGTCTTCCTTGCTGTCATTGAAGCCCGGGATGACGGGGATGCGCGGCAGCACGTCCTTGCCGATGGCGATGGCATGCGCGAGATTCCGGAGGCAGAGCTCATTCGTGACGCCTGTGTATTCCTTGTGCTTCGCCGCTTCCCGCGCGTGCTGCTCTGCGCCATGAATGACGGCATCGACCTCACGAGCGGCAAACGCTTCACGAAGGGCTATGGCAAGTTCTCGGAAATGAAGAGCTATGACGAACTGCTTGCGGCATGGGACAAGACCGTGCGCGAAATGACGCGCTACAGCGTCATCGTTGAGAATGCGATTGACAAAGCCTCGGAACGCGACGTGCCTGACATCCTCTGCTCGACGCTCGTCGATGACTGCATCGGCCGCGGCAAGACGATCAAAGAGGGCGGCGCCGTCTACGATTTCATTTCTGGCCTCCAGGTTGGCATCGCGAACATGGCGGATTCGCTCGCGGCGATCAAGAAGCTCGTGTTCGACGAGAAGCGCATCACGCCTGCCGAGCTCTGGGACGCCATTCTTGACGATTTCACGACGCCCGCGAACCAGCGCATCCAGAAAATGCTCATCGAGGACGCACCGAAATATGGCAACGACGATGACAGTGTCGATGAGCTCGTCGTCGAGGCGTATGATTCGTATCTCGATGAAATCCAGAAATACCCGAATACGCGCCATGGCCGTGGCCCGATTGGCGGCATCCGTTATGGCGGCACGTCGTCGATTTCGGCGAATGTCGGTCAGGGCATGGGCACGATGGCGACGCCGGACGGCCGCAAGGCGCACGAGCCGCTCGCCGAAGGCTGCAGCCCGGCGCACAATGCCGACAAGCATGGTCCGACGGCGGTTTTCAAATCCGTCTCGAAGCTGCCGACGGAAAAAATCACGGGCGGCGTGCTGCTGAATCAGAAGATGACGCCGCAGATGCTCGCGAGCGGGGAGGACAAGCGAAAGCTCGAAATGCTGATCGGTACGTTCTTCCACTGCCTGCACGGCTACCACGTCCAGTACAACATCGTCTTGCGCGCGACGCTCCTCGATGCGCAGGCACACCCGGAAAAGCACAAAGACCTCATCGTCCGCGTCGCGGGTTACAGCGCGTTTTTCAACGTCCTTTCGAAGAAGACGCAGGATGATATCATCGGCCGCACGGAACAGAGCTTGTAACTTCTATCGAACTTTGTCACGAAAACATCCGACATCACAAAAGGAGATTGCCCATCATGAAAATCCTCATCGACGACGCTAACATCGAAGCCATCAAAGCCCTCTATCCCGTCTATCCGATTGATGGTGTGACGACGAATCCATCCATCCTCGCCAAGAGCGGCCGCCAGCCGTATGATGTGCTCAAGGAAATCCGTGCCTTCATCGGCGAGGAAGCGGAGCTCCATGTGCAGGTTGTCGGCCGCACGGCGGATGCGATGCTCGCAGATGCCCTCCGCATCCACAAGGAACTCGGCGCGAATACGTACACGAAGATTCCGACGAACCCCGCCGGCCTCGAGGCGATGAAGCGCCTGCGCAGGGCACAGCCCTACGCCCATATCACGGCGACGGCCATCTACACGCCGATGCAGGCATTCCTCGCGGCCAAGGCTGGTGCGGACTATGCGGCACCCTATATCAACCGCATCGACAACCTTGGCGCGGACGGCATTGCGACGGCGAAGATTATCCAGGACATGTTCACGAACAATGGGCTCAAATGCGAAATCCTCGCCGCGAGCTTCAAGAACTCGCAGCAGGTGCAGGCACTCGCACAGTATGGCGTCGGCGCTGCGACGATTGCGCCCGCTGTCATCGAGGGTCTTATCAAGAACGCAGCCGTCGCTGCTGCCATCGATGACTTTACGCGCGATTTCGAAAGCCTCTGTGGCAAAGGCGTCACGATGAAGGACGCAAACTGAAACGCTGTTTGAGCGGATAAAAAGCCGGCCCCCCGTTGCGGATGGAGTCGGCTTTTTGTATTGCTTAGCTTGAATTTCATCGCATTTCTTGCTATACTACTCCTAGTGGGAAAACGTGACAATTCTGTCAATAGTGTTTCACATCATGTCGGGGGAGGTTTTTCATCATGAAGAAAATCATCAATGACGTCGAGAATGTCGAGCAGGAAATGATCGAAGGACTCGTGAAATCCCGTTCACGGAAACTCGAGAAGCTCGAGGCCGGCAACATCGTCGTGCGCAAGGAACGCAAGCAGGGCAAGGTCGCGCTCGTTTCGGGCGGCGGCAGCGGCCATGAGCCGGCGCATGGCGGCTATGTCGGACGCGGCATGCTCGATGCGGCTGTTGCAGGCCCGGTGTTCACTTCGCCGACGCCGGACATGGTCTATGAGGGCATCAAGGCCGTTGCGACGGATGCGGGCGTGCTCTGCATCGTCAAGAACTATACGGGCGACGTCATGAACTTCGAGATGGCCGTCGATATGGCGAAAGACGATGACATCAAGGCAGACTATGTCGTCGTCAATGATGATGTCGCCGTCGAGGACAGCTCGTTCACGACGGGCCGCCGCGGCGTTGCGGGCACGATCCTCGTGCACAAGATCGCAGGGGCGCGGGCTGAAGAGGGCGGCACGCTCGAAGAGGTCAAAGCCGTGGCCGAAAAAGTCATCGCAAACGTCCGCACGATGGGCATGGCGATAAAGCCCTGCACGGTGCCGGCGGCGGGCAAGCCGGGCTTCGAGCTGCCGGAGGACGAGATGGAGATCGGCATCGGCATCCACGGCGAGCCGGGCACGCATCGCGAGAAACTCCAGAAGGCGAACGAGATTGCAAAGCAGCTGCTCGACAAGATTCTCGCAGACATCGACTACAGCGGCAAAGAGGTCGCCGTCATCGTCAACGGCATGGGCGCGACGCCGCTCATGGAGCTCTATATCGTCAACAATTTCGTCCAGGACTATCTCAAGGAGAAAAATGTCAGAGTTTATGATACAATGGTAGGGAACTACATGACCTCCATCGAGATGGCCGGCTTCTCGCTGACGCTGCTGCGCCTCGACGACGAGCTCAAGCGCCTTTATGATGCTCCAGCGGACACGGCGGCCATCCATCGCTGATGTGAGGCAGAAAATTCTGTGATTGGGGCGAAGTTTATGATCGATAACAAGAAATTCGTGGCCATCGTGCAGGCGACGGCGAAGCGCATCGAAGATGAGAAGGACTTTCTGACGGAGCTCGACAATGCCATCGGCGATGGCGACCACGGCATCAATCTCGCGCGCGGCTTTGCAGCCGTCGAGAAGAAGCTGCCGGAGCTCGCGGAAAAAGACCTCGGTGCCATCCTCAAGGGCATCGGCATGGCGCTCGTCTCGAACGTTGGCGGCGCTTCGGGCCCTCTTTATGGCACAGCCTACATGAAGGCGGGCGCGGCGCTCAAGGGCAAGACGGAGATGACGCCCGAGGACTTCGCGGCGGCCTTTGATGCAGCCATCGGCGGCGTCCAGATGCGCGGCAAGGCGCATGAGGGCGAGAAGACGATGCTCGACGCGCAGATGCCGGCCTGCAAGGCATACAAGGAAGCGCTCGCGGCGGGCAAGGACATGAAAGCGGCCGTCCACGAGGCCGTCGAGGCTGCGCGCAAGGGCGTCGAATACACGAAGACGATCCTCGCGACGAAAGGGCGCGCAAGCTATCTCGGCGAGCGCAGCATCGGCCATCAGGATCCGGGCGCGACGTCTTCGCTCATGATTCTGGAAGAGTTCGAGAAGGCACTTTGAGGGGGAGATGACTGTCATGGTGGGAATCGTCATCGTATCGCACAGCCAGAGGCTGGCAGAAGGCGTCGTCGAAATCGCGAAGATGATGGCGCCGGAGGCGCGGATCGCCGCTGCCGGCGGGCTCGAAGACGGCACGGCCGGCACGAGTTTCGACCGGATTCTCGCGGCATGCGAGGCCGTCGATGCGGGCGATGGCGTCGCCGTGCTCATGGATATGGGCAGTGCTGTCATGACGACGGAGATGGTCGTCGAGGCGCTCGAGGATCATGCGGTCAGAATGCTTGATGCACCGCTCGTCGAAGGGGCTGTGCTCGCGGCCGTCGAGGCGCAGGCGGGTACGAGCCTCGATGGCATCGAGGCGAAGATTCACGAGGCGCGAGACGTTAAAAAACTTGCGTGACCTCTTGAAGAAATGTGCTCGTCATTCTATAATATAAATAGGAATACCCATGTGTTTGATCAAAGGATGAGAATGCAAGAAAGCGAGGGATAGCTTTATGGGGATTTCAGCAATTGGCGGATCGACATCCATCATGTCGTTCCAACAGGTCAACCGCAAGGTCGACAGTGAGGGCATGCAGAAAGCTTCTGCGATTTCGCAGCGGGCTGGCGACGTCACGCGCGTGTCGAATTTCGGCAACGAGACGAAGCTCGGATCGAGTGTGTTCCAGCAGAGCAACGAACGCACGACGAGCATCGGCGAGAGCAAGACGTCGGAGTTCATGCAGAAGTCCAAGAGCTACTATGCAGTCTCGAACTTCGGCACAGAGACGAAGCTCGGCACGAGCAAGTTCCAGCAGGGAAATGAACGTGTCGACAGTCTCGGCGAAAGCAAGACGTCGGAGTTCATGCAGAAAGCGAAGAGCTACTTCACGGTTTCGAACTTTGGCAACGAGACGAATCTCGGCCAGAGCCGCTTCCAGCAGACGAACGCCCAGGTCAGTGCGAAGTTCGATTCCGTCGCGAGCGCCTACCGGCAGTCCGCGAGCCTCGGCAGCACGAACACGAAAGGTGCACTCGTCGACATCGGTGCATGAGGGAAAACCTGAAAACAGCGGTTGCACAAAGATGCGTGCAACCGCTGTTTTTCTGCTTTCTGGACGGAATGCCCGTCTCAGAACAGCATGTTCAAGAGGTTTCCTGTCGTCGCATAGCTCGAGATGTTCAGCAGCGTGCTGCCCGTATAGAGCGAGGCTGCCTTCGTCTCATCACCGAACATCTGCGTGGCGGTCGGGAAAATCTTGTCCTTCTGGAAGTTCGCGAGTGCGACATGCGACTCGGCTTTGCCGGCGAGGCCGTTCGAGCCGAGCGAGTTCTGCACGCGGTCGCTTTCCGTCGTGAGCGCCGTGGCGAGCTTGTCCTCATCGACCGAGAGCGCACCTGTCTTGCTGTCGACATTGATGCCGATGGCACTGTACTGGTCGGCGCGGTACGTCGTGTCCGCGAACTCCGTCGCGAGCGCCGAAGCGCGGTTCGACACGCTCTTGTTGTCCGAGAAGAAGTCGAGCGCCGTGTTGTAGTCCGACACGAGCTGCTTGACGTTCTTGATCGCGGACGTCAGGCTGTCGGAGTACGTCTTCGTGCCATCCGCGTTCGTCGTGATGTCGCTTGCAGAAAAACTGAAGTTCATATTCGCGACGGTCTTGGCGGAGCTCGAGAGATCGGAGAGTGCCGAGTTCATCTCGGTGTTGAACGTCTTCTTCGTCGACTCGTACGACGAGACGAGGCCGGAGTAGCCGTTCTTGATGCTCGAGAGCGTCTGCATGTCGCTCGCGGACGACGAAGAGCTGTAGAGCGAAGACGTCTTGGACGAGGACGAAGCGGACGACGTGAGAGCGGCGAGGGCGGACGAGGTCGAGGAGGACGAGCTGGTAGAGGAAGAACCCGTCAGGCTCAGACCGTTGTCCTGCGCCATCTTGTACATGAGGTACGTGTTGTTCGCCATCGAAGAGATCGTAGCCATGGAAAACACCTCCTTCCGTGGAATAGAAAGAAACCTGAACGAAGAGCAGGAACCAAATTCCTTCTCTTTCTAGTATATCGGATGAAACCGAAAAAAGTTAAGGGGTTTTGACGAAAATGGAGAAAAAATTTTCTGAGGACATCGCAAAGATGTTCGAGGTGACGGACGAAGAGCTCCGCCGCGGCATGGAAGACTTCATAGAGGAGATGGCGCGCGGCCTCGATGCCCCGTCAACGTCGACGCTCTACATGGAGCCGTGCTACGTCGCACTGCCGAGCGGCAGAGAGCGCGGCAAGGCGCTCGCGCTCGACTTCGGCGGCACGAATGCGCGCGCCTCGCTCGTCGAGCTCGCAGAGGACGGCCTGCACGTCGTGCGGCAGGTGGCACGGCCGCTGCGCAAGGCAGGGGCGTATGACGTCACGACGAAGGACACATCGCGCGAAGCGCTCTTCGATTTCCTCGCGGAGCTCGTGGCCGACGTGCTGGCAGGGGAGGACGCCGCATTGCCGCTCGGCCATACGTTCTCCTACGGCACGCATCAGGAGGAACTGCGCGACGCGCGTCTCCTCGTCTGGTCAAAGGAAATCGCCGTGCCGGGTGTCGAGGGCGAAATGGTGAATGCGCTGCTCGAAGAAGCTCTGCGCCGCAAAGGGCTCGCCGTCACGCCGACGGCCATCCTCAACGACACGGTCGCCGTGCTGCTCGCGGCCGCGTTCCGCGCACCGGGGACCGCCATCGGCACGATCTATGCGACAGGCTTCAACAGCTGCTATCTCGAAACGTTCGGCGGCGAACGTCCGCCGATGGTCTACAACATCGAGTCGGGGAGCTATGGCCATTTCCCGCAGAACGCATACGACAAGGCGCTCGATGCGGAGAGCGCGAAGCCCGGCGCGCAGAAGCTCGAAAAGATGATTTCAGGCCGCTACCTCGGCGAACTGCTCAGCCGCATCATGCGTGATGGCGACCATCTCGACGAACTGCCGGCGTATACGGGCGAGGATGTCTCGCGGCTCGCGACGCAGGGCACGGAAGCGGAGCAGCGCGTCGCCCGCGCCCTGATCCGCCGCTCCGCCCGCCTCGCCGCCATGACCCTCGCCGCCGTCCTGCGCCACCGTGCGGATGATGACCATCTCTCTGCCATCCCGCCCCAGCCCCTCGCCATCGACGGCTCCGTCTTCGAGCACATGCCCGGTGTCGAGCAGGAAATGCGCCGCGCCCTGGAAAAACTTCTCTCCCCTTCAGAAGCGGCTGGTCTTGCTTTCACGCTCGAAAAGGACGCCTCCGGCACGGGCGCTGCCATCGCAGCAATCTTGGGAAATAGGTGAACATCCCATCGGTGCAAGCCCCCCTCTAGAGGGGAGGCTGCTGAAAAAAGTGTCAAATTGAGGGGAATTAGTTATCCACAGGGAAGCTGTGGTTGCTTGAAGCAGGCTTTCCTGGCAGACGGGCATGAAA
>CACZFT010000041.1 GCA_902780535.1 uncultured Selenomonas sp.
ATGCATTTCCACATCTTAGCGGATGTCTTCTTTTTTGACAACATGAATTATTCTTCGAAACTATTCAATCCCACAAGTTTTGTGATTGAACCTTTTTTTGTATACATGATTTTACATGCAAGAAGCACAAAATGAATATAAATTTCTTTTCCCGTGGACAAAAAAAGAAGCCTCTCGCGAGGCTTTTCCGTATGTGAGATACATTTGTTTGTTTATGCTGTACAAAATGGTCATGCGTCCCCTTCTTCCCCTTCTGCCAATTCCTCGTCAAAGAGGCCGAGAACGTAGAACGTGCCATGCCCTTTTGCGTAAAGCTTGCCGCTCTCGTCGCGGATCTCGCTCTCGCATGTCATCGTATGGCGGCCATCATGCAGCACGCGGCCGATGGCGATGATCTTCGTCGTGAGCGGGATGGAGTGCATGAAATCCATGCCGAGGCTGATCGTGACGACGCGCTTGTTCTTCGCGAGGCAGGCCGCACCGCAGGCCGTGTCTGCCAGTGTCATGAGCACGCCGCCATGCACGATGCCGTAGAGGTTCGTATGCTCCGCCTCGACCGTGAGCTCGAGGCGCACGCCGCCGCCCGCCGTCGGGATGACTTTCGCCTGGATGTATTCCGTGAAGGGATTCTGATGATAAAAGTTGATGATGTCTTGCTGAAGTCTCGTGAGTTCTGCCATTGGAAATGGAGGCGCCCCTTTCTGTTTTTTCTTTCATTATATCATAAGTCGCAGACCATGGGGCATTTCCTGGGAAAAATCAGTGAACAGCCTTCAGCGATGCGGCAGCGCAGAAAAATTCACGCTCGAAAGCGCATGCGCCTCGAACGCCGCACGCACGGCTGGCGACAAGATGGCGGTGTCTTCCGACGTGAAGCTGTGCTCCCAGCCGCCTGCGTAGAGGCGCGCAAGCTCGGCATCTGCCTTGCCGGGATGGAGCATGACCTCCGTCGTCGTCCCGTCCTGCGGCAGCGCGTCTGCAAGCTGCACGAGGTAGTTCTCCGTCACGGCCGCGCCTGCCACGAGGCCGGCAAAATGGTCGGGCGTGGCAAAGCCGCGATGATGCGCCTGCCGCCGCGCGACCGTAGCCAGCGTGTAGAGCCCGAGACGGCCGACAATGGCGCTGACGCCGCCCGCGAAAAAGCCGCCATCCCCGACATCAACGGCCGGGATACGCACGGCATGGATGCCAGCAGATTCTGCGACATCGAGCGCGATGGAAAAAACACCCGGCAGGATGTGGATGTGCTGATGGCTGTCCACATGATCTGGCCGCAAACCCGCGCGAAGAATCTTCTGCGCCTGCGCCGTGAGCTCGTGGTGGATGTCGTCGCGGCGGATGCGGCCGAGGAAATAGTCTCGGACAAACGCCATGTGGTTCGGACGGAAACGGCCGTCCGAACCGACGAGCGACGGAACATCCGCTGGCGGCAGCACAGGCCGTCCATCGACGAGCGTGAAATGGACGCCGACGCCAAGCGCTGAATGCGCTTTCGCGATGGCGACAGCCTCGTCAAACGCTGACTCCCCCGCCATGAGGCTCGCCGACCGCAGCAGGCCGCGCTCGACGCCGTCACGGACAGAAGCATTGATGAACGCATGACGGCCGAAGTCGTCAGCATTGAGAATCATTTGGGACATCGATAGAAAACTTCCTTCTCATTCTTTTTCTACCAGACAGTATAGCACGAAGATATAACGGAAGGAAAACAAAAAGAGCGTCACCGCCCGGCAATTTGCCAGGCGATGACGCTCTTTCCCTCAAAACTCAGATGCCAGGATGACATCCTTTGCAGCTGCCACTGCAGCCGGGGCAGGTACCCCCGCAGCAGTCTTCCTTGCCGTCGCGGAAATTGCGAACAACATGGCGGACGGCGAAGAAAAGCGCCACCAAGAGTATCACACCGAGAACGAACGTTGCCATCGAGAATCCCTGCCTTTCCAAAAATATCGTATCACATCATGCAAAGCCGAGCAAGCGGCCGCCCTGATAAACGAGCAGCGAAATGACCCATGCAATCGCGAACTGATAGACGGCCGAGAAAATCATCCATTTCCAGCTGTTCGTCTCTTTCTTGATTGTGCCGAGCGCCGTGACGCAGGGCGTATAGAGCTGAGAGAACACCATGAACGCGAGCGCGGAGAGCGTCGTGAACGCCGTTCCCATGTCCGTGCCCATCATCTGCGCGGCGGAATCGAGTGCGTCTTCCGCCTCCGTCGAGACATCGGCCACGCCGTAGAGGATGCCGATCGTCGCAACGACCGTCTCTTTCGCCATGATGCCCGAAAGGATGGCTGCGCCAGCCTCCCACGTATCGAAGCCCTGGAACGTGAACAGCGTGGACATCCAGCTGCCGAGCGTCGCGAGGATGGAGTCTTCGATTTCGCACGGGCCGCTGAAGTTGTAGTTCGACATGACCCAGAGGAGGACGGATGCCGCAAAGATGATGGTACCAGCTTTGACGAGGTAGCCCTTGCCCTTGTCCCACGTCTCGAGCAGCACGGACTTCATGTCCGGCACGCGGTACGGCGGGAGCTCCAGAAGGAACGTCGAGCCTTCATCCTTGAACAGCGTCTTGCCGAGGCCTTTCGCCACGACGATGGCCATGACGACGCCGACGATGTACATCGCGAAGACGACATTCGCCGCATTGTCCGGGAAGAACATCGCCGCGAACAGCGCCATGATTGGCAGCTTTGCGCCGCAGGTCAGGAACGGCGTGATGAGGATCGAGACCATGCGGTCTTTTTCCGAATCGAGCGCCCGCGCGCCCATGATGGCCGGAACACCGCAGCCGAAGCCCATCATGAGCGGCATGAGGCCTTTGCCCGTCAGGCCGCAGCGGCGCATGATCGGATCCATGATGAACGCGATGCGCGCCATGTAGCCCGTGCCGTCGAGAAACGACAGGCAGAAGAACAAGACAAAAATCAGCGGTACGAACGTCAGCACGGCGCCGACGCCGGCGATGATGCCGTCGCAGACGAGCGAGACCATCCAGTCCGCGACGCCTGCGTCCGTCAGGAAGTCCGTCATGAAATCGAGGAAATCCTCATTGATGAGTTCGTCGAGCGCATCGGCAATCGGCTGGCCGATCCAGGTAAACGTGATCTGGAAGACCGCATAGAGGATGCAGAGAAAAATCGGCAACGCGAGCCAGCCATTCGCGAGATAATGGTCGATTTTCTCCGAGCGCGTCTGGCCGACATTCCCCATGTCGACGGCCTGCGCCATGACATTGTCAATCAGCGCATAGCGCGCCTCGCTGATGGCTTCGAGCTTTTCCGCGTCGCTCTTGCTGCTCGCTTCGATCTCTTCGATTTTCGCGATGTGGTTCTTCACGAGTTCGCTCGGCTGGTACTGCGCCATGATCGTCGAAGTGAAAACATCGAGCAAATGGCGCGTGCTCTTCTTGCTGCGGCCGACCGTCTCGACGCATGGCATGCCGAGGCATTCCTCGAGCTTCTTCGTATCGATGCGCACGCCACGCCGCTTCGCATCGTCCTGCATGTTGAGGTCGATCAGGAGCGGGATGCCCTTTTCGAGCAGCTGCACCGTCAGGTACAGGTTGCGCTCGATGTTCGAGCTGTCGACGACATCGACGACGAGGTCGAGCTTCGTGTTCATGAGGTAATCGATGACGATCTTTTCCTCCGGGCTGCGCGCATTGACGCTGTACGTGCCCGGGAGGTCGACGACGGAAATTGCGCGATCCTTGTAGCGCGTATATCCGACTTTCTTGTCGACCGTGACGCCGGGCCAGTTGCCAATCTTCTGGCGAGCACCTGTGAGTTCATTGAAAATCGTGGACTTGCCGGTATTCGGATTGCCGGTGAGTGCGACTGCTAATGTTGACATTGTTGAAAAACTGTCTCCTTTCGCTGCCTTGCGGCCTTGCTGCTTTCACCTTTTCATTTTCAGCCAGGATGAATCACATCAGCTCATCCAACCTGCTCGACCGCGATCTTCTCCGCATCTGCCTTGCGGATGGCAAGGTTGTACGAACGCACGCGGATGGCGATGGGATCGCCGAGCGGTGCCGAGCGCAGGATCTGGACTTTCGTGCCCGGAATCAGCCCCATCGTCATGAGCCGTTCCTTCAGCGCGGAGTCGCCGATTTCTGAAATCTTGAGATTCATGCCGGTTGTTCCGTCTCTGAGTGTCATCGATGACACGCCTCCTCAATCAATGATGATAATGATAGCGTTTCTACGTCAATTATGATAACTCATATCATTGACAGTTGTCAATAGTTTTCATTTGCGTTCCCCCCTTTTTTGTGGCCCCCTCTCAGAGGGGGCTGTCAGCGAAGCTGACTGAGGGTGTGTCGAAGGTATGACAAAACCTAGACAAAAAAATTCGAGTCGAAGGCACCATTTTTACCTTCGACTCGAATTTTTAATCAAAAGTGGAGTTCTACCTTCGACACACCTTCAGGCCCTTCGGGCCAGCTCCCTCTGAGAGGGAGCCATATATGCTCAGTGGATGCCGTATCTTGTCCGGTACGCCAGATTGCACTCGCGAATCTCTTTTTCGCCATCGATATACGGCTGATACATCTCGAGCACGTCGCCTGCGCCGAGGGCGCAGCCGTCGCAGTTCTCGCAGCCGTTGCCGCAGGTGATGGACCTCTTGACGATTTCGGCGCGCTCTTCGCGCGTCGTGTCTTTGATCAGAATGCTTTTCATCGCCGATTCCTCCCTTGCCTCTGAGAATTTCTTTCATACATTCTACCACAACAGGAGCATCTGGCGCATGAAAAATCACGCAGTTTTCGCGCGGCTGAGTTTCAGCCGCCGATGATACAGCACGCCGCCGACGAGGAAGAAGCCGATGGCGAGCGCTGTGAGCTTTTCGATGCTTTCCCAGTAATGCGGCGAGCTGCCGATCAGGAAGAGCTCGCGGACGGTGTTCGAGAAATGCGAGAGCGGGAAGAACTGGCTCGCAAGCTGCATGCCCTCGCCCATCGACTCCGTCGGCCAAGTGTAACCCGAAAAGATGAACGACGGCACCGGATAGAGGATGGCAGCGCGCACGAATGGCAGCTCGGCAGGAAAGAACGAACTGAAGAAGAAGCAGAACGCCGTGACGGCGAGGATGAAGATGGACGCGAGTGCGAGCAGCTGGCTGAGCGGTGCGCCGAGCGGAATCTCAAGCCCCTGCGTCACGACAGCGACGACGAGGCCGTACGACATCATGCCGAGGAGCCAGTAGACGACGGTTTTGACAAGCACGATCTGCCACGTCCTATATGCACCTTCCTCGCCCGGGTGCTCGACTTCATAGAGCGAAGAAGCGCCGACGGCAAAAATCAAGCCCTGCTGGAACGCGACCATCGCAAGGCCGAGCATGAAGAAGAACATGTAGCCCTGCGTCGCATTGTAGAGCACGCGCAGATGCGCATGAACCGGCGCGAGGCGGTGGAGCACGGCCGTTTCATTGAGGCCATACCGCAACGCCGCCTGTTTCGCCGCGAGGTGGTCAGAAAAATCCGCAAGGATGTCCTGTGCAGCCGAGCTCGTGATGTTCGTCAGGATGATGTTCGAGCCATTCGTGAGGTACAGCACCGTCGAGTAGCTGCCCGTCTTGGCTTTCTTTGAAAAATCCTTCGGAATCTCGATGGCCGCGACGGCCGTCTTCTCGCGCAGCCAGTCGCGCATCTCCTCTTCGCTCGTGACATAGCCCTTGATGTCGTAGCTGTCGCTCGCCTCGAAATCCTGCACGAGGCGGCGGCTGGCCGCCGAGTTCTCCTGATCAAGGATGACGGCGGGCACGGCGGTCACGATGTTCGGGATGTAGAGCATGCCGAACACGATGAGGTATGCAAGCGCCGCGCCAAACAGGAACACGGGACGGCGCAGGTCATTCTTGATTTCAACGAGCTCTTTTTTGAAAAGTGGGATGAACCACGTCATGCAGCCACCTCCCCTGCTTCGATTTTCCGCAGGCCGCGCTTGCGGCGGAAGTCAAAGATGGCGGTCGCTAGCACGTAGCAGAAAATGCCAGCTCCTACCATCACGGCAGCGTTCGTGAAGAGCTCCGGGCAGTAGCCCGAAAGCGTGATGTCACGGAGCGCAATGCCCGCATACGTCATCGGCAGGAGCTTGCCGAACGCGGCGGCAACCGTGCTCATGTCAAACGGCGGCCACGAAAGGCCGCTGTAGAGCACGCCCGGCATGATGTAGACCATCGGCGCCTGGAGCGAGAGCTCGCGCGATGGCACGCAGCCCGAAAACAGCAGCAGCACGCCCGAGACGAACGTCAGGAACGAGCCGCCGAGCAGCGCCGCATCGAGCCAGCTTCCGCGCATCGGCACGGCAAAGACATGCACGAGCACGAGCATCGAGGCCATGAAGCCCACAAACGCCAGCATCGGATACGGCAGCGCCCCCGCGAGTGACAAGAGCCACGACGGGTATTCCCTGCCGCGCCGCAAGCCGAGAATTTCCGTCACGAGGAGCGGTGACAGCGTCACCATGACGCCGATCTGCAAGCCGTTCATCATGAGGCCCGCGAGCATGAACGACGTGTAACCATTCGCCGGGTCGCCCGTGATGCGCACGCCGAGGCGCACGGGATAGGCCGCATTCATCGCTTCGGACGGCTTGAGGTTCACGCCCTCCAAGAGCTTCTGCCCGATGGCAACGGAGAGCGAGCGCGAAATTTCCTGAGAGGCGGCAATGGCCGCATTGCCGAACATATTGTTCGCCGAATTGACCATGAGCATATAGTCAGCGCCGCGGCCGAGCCGCACTTCCTTCGAGAAATCCTTTGGAATCTCGAGCGCCGCACGCGCCCGTCCCTCCAAAATCTCGGCCTTCATTTCCTCTTCCGATGCGACATACGACACGACACGGAAGCGGTCGGCATCGGCGTATGCCTGCACGACCGTGCGGCTCAGGCTCGTCTGGTCTTCATCATAAACCGTCAGCGTGATGTCATTGACGACATCCGCATCATAAATCACGCCGAACAATACCGTGAACATCAGCGGCGTGCCAATCAGCAGCGCTGCAAGCGGCACGCGCCCATGGAACAGCGAACGAAAGCTGTCCCAGAATACTTCAAGGAATTTTTTTCCGAGCCCCATCACGCATCACCGTCCAGGCGGAACCTCATGCCCGGCCGGAGCACCGGGGAATCAATCTGGATCTTGACGTTGAAGCTCACGATGTCCGTTGCGTCACCGCGCTCGCTTGTCGCACGCTGCGTCGCGAATTCGGCTTTCTTGCTGATGTCCGTGATCGTGCCCGTCACCTTCGTCTCGCCATCGCGCGCGACGAGCGTGATCTCATCGCCGAGCGAAAAGCGCGAAAGCTGTGTCTCCGGCACTTTGATGTCCACCCAGTTGTCTGTCGGGTCCTGCACGGCCACGAGCGGCGTGCCATTCGAAATCATCGAGCCTTCCTCGACGTATTTCTCCGTGATGACGCCGTCGAACGGTGCCTTGATCTCCGTCTCATCGAGCGAGACCTCGATCTGCTGGAGTGCGGCCTGTGCCTGCTCGAGCTTGCGTGCCGTCGCGGCTTCGTTCGCCTGGTTGACAGCCGTCTGGCCGAGGCCTGCCTGCGCCTGCGCAACGGCTGCGCCTGCCTGTTTGAATGTCGCCTGCGCGACTTCGTACTTCGTTGCATACTGGTCAAAGACCTGCTGTGCAACCGCACCCTCTGCAACGAGTTCGGAGAAGCGGTTGTAGTCCGCCTCGGCGAGCGCGAGGTCGGAACGCGCCTTGTTCTCGGCCGACTGCGCCTGCTCGAGCGCCGACGTCGTCGTGCCCGACTGCATCGTTGTCACGGCTGCCGCCTGCACCTGCTGCGCCTGGATGGCTTCGATGTTTGCTTCATATTGCGCTTTCTGCGCCTCGAGGTCGCGCTTGTCGATGCGTGCGATGACCTGACCGGCCTGCACCGTGTCGCCCTCTTTGACGAGCAGCTCGACGACGCGGCCTGCGACCTTCGAGTTCACATCGATTTCCTTCGCGTCGGCGCGGCCCCATTCCACATTCTTGTCCGTCTGAGCCTCTCCGCCGCAGCCGAAGCTCGACAGCGCGAGCAGCAGCGCCAGGCAGCCTGCTAACATCCTCTTCATGGAAATCCCTCCAGTTGAATATGTTCAAATCATAGGCAAAAAGAAAGGCTCTGCCCTCTCACTCGCCAATCGGACGTGTCGCCAGTTCTTCGGCCACCTCGAGCCACACGGCTTCTTTTTCCGCAATGCGATGGATGGTTTCGTCAGCTTCCTGTTGCGGGACATGGTAAAGCGTCATCAGAAGCGCTAAAAGCTGCGCCCGGCTCCTGGCATAATCGTGTTTCGTTTCGAAATATAATTCTGAGATGCAGGCATGCATCGCGCCTTTGAGCATGAGCGACCGCTGATAATATTCCTCGTCCGATGCTTCATAGGACGTGCCATCAAAAATACGATGCGCCAGCAGGACATACTGCTCGACCATGTGCTCGAAGACCTGCTTCGATTCATAGCCCTCCGTATAGACGTCGCGGATGATTGGCGATTCCTCCATCACCTTGAGTTCCGATTCGCAGACCGCCGCATAGAGGTAGATGGGCGATTCTCCCGGGCACCGCTCCTTGATTTTCGCAATGCCGTTCTGCACCATCTCGAGAATCAACGACTGGAAGATGTCTTCCTTGTTCTTGAAAATATAATAGATGCTGCCGATCAGCACGCCCGACTCCTCGACGATCATGCGGATCGTCGTGCGCTTGTAGCCATGCTTCACGAGCAGGCTTTTCGTGCTGTTCAGCACGCGCCGCCGCACGTCTTCGATATGCTGCGAAGAAAAATCCGTCTTCTTTCGCATGGGGAACGCCTCCTTTTAACATGTTCAACCCTATTCTACCACGTTCCTCTCTATATTTCAATATAGATTGCATCCACGAAAACGGCCCCGCAGTTCCCTGCGAGGCCTGAAAAATCTGTCACTGATTCACCGATGACCGGCGTGAATCTTGCTTTCCGTGCCTGAAAGCAGACGGCCGATGTTCGCGTGATGACGCACGACGATCAGCAGGGCCGCCAGCAGGCCGAAGATGATGTATTCATAGCTGTAGCCGAAGAGCCATGCCATGACGGGCACGAGCGCGGCGGCGACGATGGAGCCGAGCGAAACGTAACGCGTGACCGCGACGATGGCGAGCCAGACGACGAAGACGATGAGTGTCGGAACGGGCATGAGCATGAGGATGACACCGAGGCCCGTCGCGACGCCCTTGCCGCCATGAAACTGCATGAAAATCGACAGCGAATGGCCGATGATCGCGAAGATGCCGCAGAGAATCATCGCGACGGGCGTGCCGACGAGCACGCTGCCGAGCCAGACGGAGACGAGCCCTTTGAGCATGTCGAGGAAGAAGATCAGGAAGCCCGGGCCCTTGCCGAGCGTGCGCCAGGCATTCGTCGCACCGATGTTGTGGCTGCCATATTTCCGAAGGTCAGTCTGCCAGAGCGCCTTGCCAAGCCAGAGGCCGTTCGGGATGGAGCCCAGGAGATAACTTGCGACCAGCGAGAAAATCAGCATCAGGCTCATCTCTTACGCCTCCTCGTCTTCGTTGCGCTTGCGGACGATGAGCACGAGCGGCGTGCCCTCGAAGCCAAACTGTTCGCGCAGGCGGTTCTCGATGAAGCGCAGGTACGAGAAATGCATGAGCTCCGTGTCATTGACGAAGATGATGAACTTCGGCGGCTTGACGTCGGCCTGCGTCATGAAGAGAATCTTGAGCTGGCGGCCGCGATGCATCGGCGGCGGGTTGACGGAGACGGCGTCGCGGATGAGCTCGTTCAGCACGCTCGTCTTGATGCGCATGGACTGCTGCTCGGCGACGTACTTGACGAGCTCCGTCACGCGGGCGACGCGCTGGCCCGTGAGTGCCGAAGCGTAGAGAATCGGCGCGTACTGCAAAAAACCGAGTTCGTCGCGCAGGTCTTCCGTGAAGCGCAGCGTCGATTTGTCATCCTTGTCGGGATAGATGTCCCACTTGTTGACGACGATGACGACGCCACGGCCCGATTCGTGCGCATAGCCCGCAATCTTCTTGTCCTGCTCCGTAATGCCTTCAGCGGCATTGATCATCATGAGGACGACGTCGGCGCGGTCGATGGCGCGCAGCGAACGCATGACGCTGTAGCGCTCGACGGGCTCGTCAATCTTGCCGCGGCGGCGCATGCCGGCCGTGTCGATCAGCATGTATTTCTGGCCGTCCTTGACGAAATGCGTGTCGATGGCGTCGCGTGTCGTGCCCGGGATGTCGCTGACGATGACGCGGTCTTCGCCGAGAATCTTGTTGACGATGGACGACTTGCCGACATTCGGCCGGCCGATGACGGCGATGCTGATCTCGTCTTCCGCCTTGTCCTCGCCCGTCTTCTCCGGGAACGCTGCGATGATGGCGTCGAGCAGGTCGCCGAGATTCATGGCGTTCGACGCCGAGATGCCGATGGGGTCGCCGAGGCCGAGGCTGTAAAATTCATAGATGTCCATCTGGCGCTCGGGGCTGTCGACCTTGTTGACGGCGAGGATGACGGGCTTCTTCGTCGCGCGCAGCATGTGGCCGACTTCGTCATCGGCGGGTGTGAGGCCCGCACGGCCATCGACGACGAACAGGATGACGTCAGCCTCCTCCATCGCAATCTGCGCCTGCTGACGCATGGATTTCAGGATGTGGTCGCTCTCGTCGAGCTCGATGCCGCCCGTGTCGATCATCGTGAACTCATGGCCGAGCCACTCGGCATCGAGATAGATGCGGTCGCGCGTGACGCCCGGCATGTCGTCGACGATGGACACGCGCTGCTTGCCGATCTGGTTGAAAAGCGTCGACTTGCCGACATTTGGCCGGCCGACAATGGCAACGATGGGTTTGCTCAAAGTTCTCTCCTTCTTTCTCCGTTGGATGGTGAAATAAATATCGTGAATCACATTGGTTTCGTATACGCGGCATTGCTCTGCCACATGTAGGCTGTCTCGCCTGCCCGTGCCTTGTGATAATGCGGCCAGTCGTGAAGCGCCTGCCAGTAGTCGGCGCCGCCCTCCACGGGCTCGACGCGCACGCCTGGCAGCGCTTCGCGGAACGCGCTGAGCGTCATGTCGTCGAGGAAGATGTCCTCCCCTGCCCGCAAAGCGCGCTCCGGCAGCAGGACGCCCGTGCGCGGGCCGTCGAGCTTATGGAGCGCCGCGAGGATGTCTTTGCCTGTCAGGAGTCCTGAAACATTGACCGTCGTGCCGAAGAAATCATTCTCGACGGGCACGATGCGGGCATGGAGCCCCGGTGTTTCCGATTCGGCAAGGCGTGCCAGGCGCTCAAAAATCGGCGCGACGGATGTGCCGGTCACGACATCGAGATACACAGGCTCATCCGCCGTTTTTTCACCTGACGCAGACGGAGCCGACGGTTCCCCTTCGGCGGCCGTTTCCTCCCAGTCTTTGAGGAAGCTCCGCGTCAGGCCGATGCCGTTGTCGAGCTGCGGGAAACCATCATACCATTCCTCGGGCGGCACCTCGCGCCCTGCGAGGAAATAGAACTCGTCACCGAGATAGAGGAACGTGCGCCCCGTCTCCTCGCGCAGCTTCTTCTGCCAGCGCTCGGCCTCGTCGATGACGGCGGCCGCGCCTGCGGCATCGAACTGCTTCAGCGGGTATGGGTCTCTGCGGTATTTCGTGATGCCGACCGGCACGACGGCGAGCGAGAGCGCATGGGGACGCCGCGCGGCAATCTCGCGGATTGTGCGCGCGAGCTCCTCGCCGTCATTGAGCATAATCCGCACCTGCCGCTTCGAGGCGGTCAAGCTGATTTGCGATTTCCGCCGCGCGCTTGCAGCGCAGCATCTTCGCGCGGAGCTCGGGATTCATGCACTGCACGGAAACGTAGAGCGGCGATAGATGGAACTGCTCGATGCGGCGGAAATCGGCCTCAGCCATGTTCGTCAGCGTCACGAAGTTGCCATAGAGGAACGAGAGACGGTAGTCGTCATCTTTGATGGCGAGGCTTGCGCGGGCATCGGGCGCGCCCATGTTGACGAAGCAGAAATAGCAGTTGTTCGCGCAGCGGCGGATACCGTCGAAAACGGCCGACGTGAACTCGGCGCCGAGTTCCTCATCATAATCCTTGTCGAACGAAATCATCTCCTGCTCGCCGTCCGCGTGCTCGACGAGCATGTCGATTTCCTCGTCGGCGAACGCGAAGCTCAGGTCGATGATATCGCGGAGCGCCATGCCGTTGATTTCGAGGATCTTGTCGCCGGCGACGAGCCCGAGCTCGTCGGCCAGCGTGCCCTCGGGGACGCGCAGGATCGTGCCTGCGTACCGATGCTTTCCCATTTCTGCCTCCTGTCATCTTATCATATCATGACTGCAAAGAAAAAGGAGTGATGAAATCATCACTCCTCGAATCTTTTCTTGTAACGTGAGGATTACTCCTGAGCGTCGCCCTCTGCTTCTTTTGCGGCCTGATCTTTGAGATAGCTCTTGTAGATGGCCTGGTCGCCGTCGCGCTTCGCCTTCGTGATGGAGAGCGAAATGCGTTTGCGCTTCATGTCGATGCGGAGGATCTTGACCTTGACGATGTCGCCCGTGTGGACAGCTTCGTCTGCACGCTCGATGCGGTGGTCAGCGAGCTCGCCCATCGGGATGAGGCCGTCGAAGCCCGGCTCGATTTCCATGAAAGCACCGAAGTCCGTCAGCTTGATGACCTTGCCTTCGATGTGGTCGCCCTCGGCGTACTTCTCGGCCTTGTCGAGCCACGGATCACGCATCGTATCCTTGACGGACAGCGAGATGCGCTTTGCCTCTTTGTCGACGTTCTTGACGTAGACATCGAGCTCCTGGCCAACCTGGAGCACATCGCTCGGCTTGTTGACGCGATGCCATGCGAGGTCGGAGATGTGAGCGAGGCCGTCCACGCCGCCGATGTCGATGAAAGCACCATAGTCCACGAGGCGCTTGACAACGCCCTTGACCGTCTGGCCAGCTTCGAGCGTCTCGAAGATTTCTGCCTGACGCTTCTCGCGCTCCGCCTCGAGGAGCTGGCGGCGCGAAAGAACGAGGCGCTGCTTGCGCACGTCGATTTCGATCGGCAGTGCTTCGACCGTCTGGCCGACATAGATGGAGAGGTCTTTCACGAAGTGAAGCTCCATCTGGGAAGCCGGAATGAAGCCGCGGAGGCCGTTGACGGAAGCCACGAGGCCGCCCTTGACGACCTGCTGGACCTTTGCCTCGACCGTCTCGCCGCGCTCCTGGATGCCTTCCATATCCTTCCATGCAGCCATGCGATCTGCCTTGACTTTGGAAAGGAGGCCGCCATTCTCGCCGCCGAGGGAAACGATGTAGACGTCGATTTCATCGCCGACGCTCACGACATCCTCTGCGGAATCAGGCTCCGGATAAGCCAGCTCTTTTTTCGGAACAGGGATTTCCTGCTTGTAGCCGATATCGATGAAGGCCTCGCTCTTGTTGACGAGCACGACCTTGCCTTTTACGACCTCATGCTCCCGGATCTCCGGGCTGTTCTTCTCTTCTTCCTCTAAAAGGGTTTTCATATCCTCTGACACTTTATATATACCTCCTTGATAATCCAGTCCGGTGTAGAAGCACCAGCTGTAATACCAATTTTTTCAATGTTTTCGAACCACCCGGCCTGCAGCTCTTCGGCTGTCTCGATATGATGGGTCGGGCAGATTTTCGCACAGAGCTGTGCGAGGCGCGTCGTATTCGCGCTGTTTTTGCCGCCGATGACGAGCATGACATCGACGTTTTTGGCGAGCTCCTGCGCGGCTTTCTGCCGCTGGTCAGTCGCCGTGCAGATCGTGCGGAGGATCCGCACGTCGCGGGATTTTTCGAGGAGCACGCTGACGATGGACTTGAACCTTTCGCCGGAGAACGTCGTCTGCGAGACGATGCCGAGCCTTGGGAAACTTCCAAGCTTTTCGGCTTCTTCCTCGGTCTCGACGATGTCCGCGTCGCCGCCCGCCCATTCGCCAATGCTCTGGACTTCCGGGTGGCGCTTCTCGCCGATGATGACGACGTGATACCCCTGTTCTGCGAGCTCGTTGGCCGAAAGCTGGGCTTTCTTGACATGGGGACAGGTCGCATCGACGAGCTCGAGCCCGCGGCTCTCCGCTTCGTCATAGGTATCGGGGCCGACGCCATGCGAGCGGATGATGATCCTGCCTTGCGGCAGGTCGTCCAGATGGTCGACCGTTCCGACGCCCTCGGTTTTGAGCCGCTCCACCATCTGCGGATTGTGGATGATGGGGCCGAGCGTACAGGAACTGCCATCCGGCGAAGCATTTTCCCGGGCGATCTTGATGGCGCGCTTGACGCCATAACAGAACCCCAGGTAGTCTGCCAAAAGGACTTCCAAACTATCTACCACCTATGTGATTTCATGCCTGAAAGGCTCGATTTCTTGAACCGGTCAAGCAATCTAAGTGCTAGTATATCATTTTCGCGGCAGAATGTATAGGGTCTCGGCGTCCATTTCCAAAAATTTTTCTTGCGGCCGTCCCTCAGATCGTCTGCTTCATGCGCGCAATCTCGTCGAGAATCGACTGCGAGAACGCTTCGAGCTGTGCCTTGTCCTTGCGGTCGCCCGTGAAATGCATCGGCTCGCCGACAAGGATCGTGAGCTTTGGCAAAAAGCCGCCATTCGCGAAAATCTTGTCCGTGCCGAGGATGGCCGCCGGCACGACGGGCGCGCCCGTCATGGCCGCGATGAGGCCGACGCCGGCCTCGGCCTTGCGCATCTTGCCCGTGCGGCTGCGCGTGCCCTCGGGAAACAGGCCGAGGCAGTGGCCGCCTTTGAGCACCTGCACGGCCGTCTTGATGGCCGCGCGGTCGGCCGCGCCGCGCTTCACGGGGAACGCGTGGCAGATGCGGATGGCCGTGCCGAAAATCGGATGCTCGAACAGTTCTTCCTTCGCCATGTACGAGACCATGTGGTTCGCCGCGAGGATGACCGGGCCTTCCTTTGGCAGATGCTCCGTGCCGCGCACGCGCGTGCGGAACACGATGCGAAAGAGAGTCTGGAAGAAAATTTTGAGGAATGCGTAAAGCATCGAATCACCTGCCCGCTTCGCTGCACATTGCGAGGATGCGCGCGACGACCTCGTCAATCGAGAGGCCTGTCGTATCGAGCAGCGTCGCATCATCGGCCTGCACGAGCGGCGAAATCTCGCGCTCGCTGTCCGCCTTGTCGCGTGCCGCGATGTCTTTCTGGAGCTCTTCCAGGCTCATGTCATAGCCTTTTTCCTTCATTTCCTTCCAGCGGCGCTGGGCGCGTTCCTCGATGGAGGCCGTCAGGAAAATCTTGACATCGGCATCCGGCAGCACATGCGTCGCGATGTCGCGGCCGTCCATGAGCACGCCGCCCTCCGTCGCCATCCGGCGCTGGAGATCGACCATCTTCTCGCGCACGGGGCCGAGCGCGGCGACCTGCGAGACGATGTGGCTGACCTCCGGCGTGCGGATCTCGCCCGTGATGTCCTGCCCGTCGACAAAGACCTGCGTCACGCCGTCCTTGTATGCGAGGCGCACGTCAATATCCTTGACAACACCCAAGATCAGCGCATCCGTGACGTCCGCTTTCCGCTGCAGCGTCTTCCATGCGACGGCGCGGTACATCGCGCCCGTGTCGATATACGTATAGCCGAGCTCCTTCGCCGCGAGCTTCGCGACCGTGCTCTTTCCGGCGCCTGCCGGCCCGTCGATGGCGACAACGAGTTTCTTCAAGAGAATCCCTCCACATGAATCTGATTTTTTTACAAGAAAAAGGGGCTGCACATGGCAGCCCCCGGCTGGATTTCAGCGTTTCTCGCGGATACGAGCAGCCTTGCCCGTAAGATTGCGGAGATAGTAGAGCTTTGCACGGCGCACAATGCCCTTGCGCAGGACATCGATCTTGTCGATGCGCGGGGAATGCACCGGGAACGTACGCTCGACGCCGACGCCGTAAGAGATGCGGCGAACCGTGAACGTCTCGCGGACGCCCTTGCCCTGACGAGCGATGACAACGCCCTCGAACATCTGGATACGCTCGCGCGTACCCTCGACGATCTTCGCATGGACGCGAACCGTGTCGCCAGGTGCGAATGCGGGGATGTCGCTCTTGAGCTGCTCTTTCTCCAAAGCCTCGATGATATTCATTTCGTTTCCTCCTTGCTGCTGGCGTTCGTGGCGGAAGCTATCATCTCATTTCCGTCCAGAGGACCGCCCAGTACTT
>CACZFT010000042.1 GCA_902780535.1 uncultured Selenomonas sp.
TCGTACCATTGCCGAATCGTCCTCGAGCCACGAATCACGCGGCTTGAGGCGATGCTGATGCTAATTTTTCACCCACACTTATGGGTGAAGAGCCAGATTTATTCATGTTTCTCCCTCCAAAATCTCTAGTGGTTTCACTATAGCATATCGGATGGAAAATATCAACAACGAGAGAGCGCGGCTGATTGTTTTCACTGGGCAGCAACACAAAAGCCAAAGATACCTCGTCCCCGGCTTCCTTGCTCTTGCAGCCTCAAATAGCGTACAAGACGGTTTCGTTATCAAAGATGCAGTAGTGGCGAAGATACAACTGGTAGTCTGGCTGGTACGCAAGGATCAGCTGCGCAAGGTTGACAATATCTTCCGGTTTATGGTACACGCTGATGGCGAGCTTCGGACGCTGCGTACGGATGGTGCGCTCGCTTCCACGCAGGGCTTCAAATTCTGCGCCTTCGATGTCCATCTTGACAAAGGTGATTGCCTGACCTGCAAAGACTTCATCCAAAGTTATCGTTTCAATGATTGCATCGCCTGTACCGATGGCAGAGATTCCATTTGCCTGCGCACAGAAGGACAGCGTTGCAGATTCGCTCCATGCGCCTTTCGGCACCACAGTCAGCTTTCCCGCTCGTTCGAGCTCCGGCAAGTTCGCGCGGCATTTCTCTGCATTTTTCACATCCGGCTCGAAGCACCAGACATGATCGACCGTCTCTCCCGCCCAGCGCAGGAATTCTCTCGACGTTTCGCCGTTCAAGGCACCGACGTCTGCAAAGGATTCTTTGGCCGCATGCGACATGGCCTCCAAATCAAAATACTGCTTCCGTGCCATCTCGTCGATAATCTTGCCGAGATTGACAATCTGTGTTTCCATAAATCCTGCATTCAACAGCTGCTGGTATATCTCCGCATAGTGATACCGATTCGCCAAGAAGATTCTTGCATCATGCGGAACGTCCGAGAGGGAAAGCACAGGCAGGCCATCGCAGTACCCCCCCATTTTTGATTATCATTATCAATAAATCCCATCCATTCCATCGGCAGGAACTTCCTTGTCTTCTGACCATAATAGCCCGCGCCGAAAATATAGGATTTCTGTGTGGGGAGGCTATACAGCCGCTTGGCTTCCGGAAGCATCCGTACCATATCCACCAGATGCTTTTTATCCCTTGTGACGGCATAATTCAAGCGATGAATGAAAATGTCGCGTGAGGTATCGTCTTGCAAGTGTTCATAAACTTCGTTGCACGTTTCCAGCCATGTTGTCTTCATGTTTTTTCCTTCTCAAATTCAAACTATTTTCCAGCAATCAGCGTTCCCGGATCGCAACGCGCACCTTTTTCCCGCAGAACGCGATGCCGTACTGATACACCGCCGTGATGCCGTGTGCGCGGAATTCTGCGAGGTAGTCTTTTTCCTCGATCTGCGCGAGTGCTTCTTCGGCTTTCGCCTCGAGTGCGTCCGCCGTCTCTTCTGCCTTGCACTCGATGACCATGCCGGCGTCCCCCGCATGCTTCGGGAAGGCGGCGATGTCGTAGCGGCCGTAGCCGGATTCGTGGTTCGAGCGGATATGGAAGCGGTCCAGCAGCGTCGCCGTCATGCCGAGCGTGAAGCCGTGGTAGAACGATTCGTGCCCTTTCGCCGTGTCAAAGCTGCTCGTCAGCACCAGAAGATACTGCGCCAGCCCATCACGTACGGTCTCGATGTCGCCTGTGACGAACGCATGCATGAGATCGACCAGCGAAACATCCATATCGTCGCTCCGATAGCGCCGCAACACTTCGCGGCGGAAAAGCGCACGGATTTCGCGATTGGGGAGAACAAGGAATGCCGTGAGGCCGAGTTCGTCTTCCTCGCTGTGATCCACCGTCAGGTAGCCTGTCGTGACGAGCATCGTGTAAAGCGCATCTTCGTTGCGATAGATTTCATCATAAATGAATCCTTCGTCCACGTCAGACGTCACGGTGCCACCTTGCAGGAGCGTCGCAAGCTCGTCCATCGTCGTACGCTTTGCACGTCGCAGCATCTCGCCGAGGATGGAATTCCCAGACGTATTGACCCAGTACGCCCGCGGCTGGCAGTCATGATAAAAATAATTCACGACCGACCATGGATTGTAGATTTCCTGCCCTGCAAACCGATAGCCGTCATACCAATCCCGAAGCTCCTCCAGCTTGTCCTCGCGGTGGAAATCGCGCGCAATCTTTTCCACATCCGCCGCCGTGAAGCCGAAGGCCTCTGGATGGCCGAGGCGGAAGACGCTGTCGACTTCGAGATTGTTGAGGGCCGAGAAAATGTTTTCTTTCGTGATGCGCAGCACGCCTGTCAGCACGGCAAAGTCGAGCGCTGGATTCGTCTTCAGCGCAGAGGAAAGGAATTCGCGGAAAAAATCGATGGCATCGTCATAATATTGATGCTCCCAGGCCGACTGGATCGGCGCATCGTATTCATCCAGCAGGAGCACCGGCTTTTTCCCATAGTGCTGCTCAAGGAGGTGCAACAATAAAGTCAATGCGTGCGCCAGCGCAGGGAAAGCGCCTGTACCGCCGAGAACCATTTGATATTGCTGTCGATCCCATTCACTCAGATCATCGTCCAGCAAAAAGCGATAGGCATTAAAAAGTTCTCCAAGCCGCTGGCGCGTACACACTTGAAGGACTTCCCACGTATTCCCCTTCCACTCTTTCAGCGACAGAAACAGCACCGGCCGCGTGCCCTGCATCGCCATCGTTTCGGCATCGCCCGCGACCCGCAGTCCGTCAAAGAGGGCGCGGTGCTCCTCTGCGTGCTCGATATCCAGGAAGTACCGAAGCGTCGACAGCATCAGTGTCTTGCCGAACCGCCGCGGCCGTGTGAAGAGCGTGACTTTCGCGTGCGCTTTCAGAAAATCACAGAGGAATCCCGTCTTGTCAACGTAATAATAATCCCGCCGCACCTCGGCAAAGTCCTCGTAGCCGATTGGCATGACCAGTCGCATCTTGTCACCTTCTTTCGCAAATTCAAAGCAGTTTTTCCCGCATCAGCGTTCCCGGATTGCAACGCGCACTTTTTTCCCGCAGAATGCGATGCCGTACTGATGCACCGCCGTGATGCCGCGTGCGCGGAATTCTGCGAGGTAGTCTTTTTCCTCGATCTGTGCAAGTGCTTCTTCGGCTTTCGCCTCGAGTGCGTCCGCCGTCTCTTCTGCCTTGCACTCGATGACCATGCCAGCGTCTCCCGCATGCTTCGGGAATGCGGCGATGTCGTAGCGGCCGTAGCCAGACTCGTGGTTCGAGCGGATGTGGAAGCGGTCCAGCAGCGTCGCCGTCATGCCGAGCGTGAAGCCATGATAGAACGATTCGTGCCCTTTCGCCGCGTCAAAGCTGCTCGTCAGCACCAGAAGATACTGCGCCAGCCCATCACGTACGGTCTCGATGTCGCCTGTGACGAACGCCTGCATGAGATCCTCAAGCTCGATGTCCATCGTATCGCTCTGGTAGCGGTCAATGATTTCCATGCGAAAAATGGAGCGCAACTCCTTGTTCGGCAGGACGAGCTCCGCTTTCTTGCCGAGCTCGCCGTTTTCCACGCGCTGCGTCGTGAGATAGCCCGTCGTGACGAGCATCGTATAGAGGTTGTATTCGTTTTTGTAGATTTCGCTGTAGATGACATCCTCGCGCACGCGCGTATGGATAGAGCCGCCCGTGAGCAGCGATTCGAGCTTGTCGAGGACACGCCCGGGCGAGCGGCGCAGCATCTCGCCGAGGATTGCGTTGCCCGATGTATTCACCCAGTACGTTTCCGGGATGCAGTCATGGTAGAAATAATTCACGACCGACCATGGGTTGTAAATCTCCTGCCCCGCAAAGCGGTAGCCGTCATACCAACTCCGAAGCTCCAGCAACTTGTCCTCGCGATGGAAATCGCGCGCAATCTTTTCCACATCCGCCGCCGTGAAGCCGAAGGCCTCAGGATGGCCGAGGCGGAAGACGCTGTCGACTTCGAGGTTGTTGAGCGCGGAGAAAATGTTTTCTTTCGTGATGCGCAACACGCCCGTCAGCACGGCAAAGTCGAGCGAGGGGTTCGTCTTCAACGCAGAGGAAAGGAATTCGCGGAAAAAATCGATGGCATCGTCATAATATTGATGCTCCCAGGCCGACTGGATGGGCGCATCGTATTCATCCAGCAGGAGCACCGGCTTTTTCCCATAATGCGCTTCCAGCAGACGCAGCAAGAAGGCAAGGGCGTCGACGCGATCGTCAAACGCGCCCTTGCCAGACAAAATATCCTGGAAATGCGCGCGCACCGTTGCATCCATGTCCGCCTTCAACAAGAAATCATATGTCTGGAATAACTCACTCAGCTGCCGCTGCACGCGCCCCTGCAATATCTCCCAGGTATCTCCCTTCCAGCCTTTGAGAGACAAGAAGACCACCGGCCGCGTTCCCTGCATCGCCATCGCCTCGGCATCGCCCGCGACCCGCAGGCCATCAAAGAGGGCGCGGTGCTCCTCTGCGTGCTCGATGCCCAAGAAATACCGCAGCGTCGACAGCATCAGCGTCTTGCCGAACCGCCGCGGCCGCGTGAAGAGCGTGACTTTCGCGTGCGCTTTCAAAAAATCGCAGAGGAATCCCGTCTTGTCAACGTAATAATAATCCCGCCGCACCTCGGCAAAATCCTCGTAGCCGATCGGCATGACCAGTCGCATCTTGTCACCCCCGAGCCATATGCTCCTTTATGACATCTGCCGCCCGCTCGGCCGAATGGCCGTCTTCCTGAAGCGTGCCCGTTCATTCTTGATTCATCGTAGCATATCGATGCAGAAATGGCAATATATTCCGTTCGCATCCGAACTCAAAAGGAAAGCACGTTTTTCCTCAGCACCCGGTTCCCTAGGAGTGCTAGATATCGCTTGACTTCCCTGCGTGCTTCCGCCTGGTTGAATCGCGACCAAAACGTATCCATCTTTGAAATCTCTTCCTGAAACTTCGTCGCATTACGATGCGCCAGCCGCTGGAGGAGTTCCACTGCGGCGGCACTTTCGCGCGAATGTATTTCCAAGATATCATAGAAGCTGTCTTTGAACATGAACAACGTATGGTATGTATCATTGATGGACATGAGCGTATCCAGCAATCGATTCAATTGCTCGGGATAGGATGGAATGTCACCCATACGATTGCAGATGGATTGGGATTCCGCACGGATTGCCTCCATCCAGTTGCGACATTCTTCCGAGAGTTCAAATCCCGCATCCTCATTCCACCAGTAAAGGCGGTCATCATCACTATTGCAAAGGGCGATATCGCAAAAGTCGATTTCTGCTTTCTTGATTTTTTCTGTCACATCGTTACTTGAGATCTTCAACTCCAAACACGGAACATAGCCATCATAAACGGATGCATATTTTTTTCGAATGTCTTCCAATCGAATCGGATAGGCGTAAGAAATCGCGTGGAAAGCTGCATCCCGCGAAAGAAGGAGAATATCAAAGAATTTCGACATATGTTTCGGCAGGTCTTCACGCGGATGTTCCTTGCTCCACGTAATGACTGAGAAAATTTCTTCTAACTGTTCTTCCTCCGTTTTCTCGCTGTGCAGCCGGAAGCTCACAATATTTCGAACAAGACCTGAGAGGAATTTGCCCGCAGGCGGAATCCACCAGTCGTCGCCATAACATTTACTACTAAAAAAACGAATCGTCTCACGGATGGAATGCGTTTCCAGGTATTCATCCATCAAGCGTCCAATCGAATCAAATGTCACTCCCAGCATGAACTCTTTGAGATCATCGATGCTTTCCAAGTCTCTCCATTTCTCCTGTGCCAGAGTATGGTAGACGTTCTGCAAATCCATTCGATACGCCAGATCAAAGTGCTGGTTGAATTCCTGATTGATCCACGCAGTATCTTTTATAAGGCTTCCATATATATCGCCATCCACGAGGCACCGACCACCGCTGTACAGTTCCTGCATCAAATGACAGAGCAGCATGACGCGGTTGAAGGAACGCCAGCCGACTTTGTTGCTATAGACCTCATGCCGCTTGACAGAATACCCCGCCGTTTCCCAAAAGTCATCTTCGAAATAATTGAAACACGTCCAATACGTCTGAGATGCTTCCTCGTATTCGACCGGCTTCATGAGCTCGACTTTCTTCCCAAAAAGGCTCGCGTCCTCCAACTGCATCATGCCGCCAATATCAAAAACATGAAGAATGTTCCTTTGGAATTCATCCAGTCGCTTTTTCGGAATCTTTGCATCCCCGATGGTGAAAAGAAAACTTCCCATGAAAGGTCGTCCCTCCATTTATGCTTCGATTTTCGCCCCGCCCATCTTCACTTCGACGTTCTTCCCGCAGAAAGCGATGCCGTAGCAATGGACAACCGCGCACTTTCCTTCGAGCTCCGTCACGTACTCGCGTTCCTCGATCTGCTGCAAGGCTTCTGCTGCTTTTTTCGGCAGTTCTTCTTCCCTTTCGGCCACTTTGAATTCCAGCACGAAGCCCGACCCTTTCGCATCTGCGGGCACGGCTGCAACGTCGTAGCGCCCGTAGCCGGATTCGCGATTGGAGCTAACGTCGTAGGCGGGCAGAAGGACGGCAAGCATGCCGAGGACGAAGCCGTGATAGAATGCCTCTCTGCTGCCATCAAAGACACTCACGACTTTCCTGAGATACTGCGCTAAGCCATGCTGTACGCGCTCGAGATTGCCTGCAAGGAAAGCCTCCATCAGGCTGGCCAGCGCAGATTTGCTCAAACCTTTCTGGTAACGTTTCACAATCTCGATGGAAAAGAGGATGTTCATCTCGCGGTTTGGCAGGCGCAAGAGATACTGCTTCTCATAGCCAGCACTTTGCGTGCCAACGACGGTAAGGTATCCCGTCATGCAAAGCATGGTGTAGAGTGCGTCTTCATCTTCGCCAATATCGCTGTAAATGACGCCTTCGCGCAGGAATTTCTGCACGGTTCCGCCCTTCATCAGGCGCTCGAGCGTTTCCGCATGGTCGCTGTCGGCCGTTTTCATGAGCTCGCCGAGGATGGCGTTGCCCGAGGTGTTGACCCAGTAGGGAGCGGGTTCGCAATCATTCCTGAAATAATTCACGACCGACCACGGATTGTAAATCTCGTGACCTTGGAAGCGATAACCATCATACCATTTTCGGATTTCGTCCATCTTATCGGCATGCCCGAGATCCACTGCCATTTTTTCAACTTCTGCCTCTGTGAAGCCGAGGGCATCGGGAAACCGTGTCCGTAAAATACCATCGACTTCGAGGTTGTTAAGATCGGAAAAGATGCTCTCTTTCGAAATGCGCAGGACTCCCGTGAGGACGGCAAAGTCGAGTGACGGATTTGTCTTGAGCGCCATGGTGAAAAATTCGCGGAAAAAGTCGATGGCCTCGTCGTAATAGCCATGTTCCCAAGCCGATTGAATGGGGACGTCATATTCATCAAGGAGCAGGACAGGTTTCTTGCCGTAGTGATTTTCCAGCATTTGCAAGATCAAGGCCAGCGCCATTCGGAGGCTGGGAATCGACGCTTTCCGTTGGTAAATGTCCAGAAACATCTCACGATCTGACAAATTTACGCGATCACTCTCGCAAAGAACCTCGTTTTCTCTTGCGACACGTTGCAAACCATTGATAATGTTTTCCTGCATTGTCGCCCAATCTCTCGCCTTCCATCCGCGCAATGTCAGGAACAGCACGGGGCGTGTGCCCTGCTCGGTCATGATGACCGCATCGCGCGAGACGGCGAGACCGTCGAAAAGCTTCCGATGCTCCTCCGCGCCTTCGATGTCGAAGAAATAGCGGAGCATGGACAGCAGCAACGTCTTGCCGAAGCGCCGGGGACGTGTGAGCAGGAGCACCGCGGGATGCCCAGGCAGAAATTTGGAAATAAACGGCGTCTTGTCAACGAAATAGTATCCTTTCCGCACGGTCTCAAAATCATCAATGCCGATAGGCATGGCAGTATGCATGAAAAGCCCTCCTTCCGTTCTTGTTTTCTGTCTTTATTCTATCGCAGCCGCGCAGGCCGTGCAAGGAAAAAGCGCCTCATGACATCTGCACAGCTCTTGTGCAAACGTCATGGGGCGCTTTGCGTATTTGATTTCAGATCGCCGCGATCGTGATGCCGTGCTCTTTTGCGATGGCGAGCACATCTTCTTTTTCGACGAGCAGCGTCTTGTCGGCTTCGATGGCGAGGGCCGTCGCGCCGGCTTTCACCATGCCTTCGAGCGTGGCCTTGCCGACGGTCGGGACGTCGAAGCGGTTGTCCTGTTCAGGCTTTGCGACTTTGACGACGACGGCGCCGCCGTTCGCAAGGGCTCCGCCGCGCGCGATGCAGGCGTCCGTGCCCTCGATGGCTTCGAGCGCCATGACGGCCATGTTCTTGACGACGACGGTCTGGCCGATGTCGAGGCGGCCGAGCTCTTTGGCGATGCGGAAACCGAACTCCATGTCCTTCATCTGCTCTTTCGTCGGCTCGAGCTCTGTGAGCGTGCCGCGATGCGGCATGAGCATGCGGAGGAGCGCCGTCTGGTCAAAGGCCTGCATGCCGGCTTTCGCGAGCTCACGCACGAACATCATCATGATGGTGTCGTCCTTGCGGTCTGGCAGCGCCATGATGAGCTCCATCATGCGGGCGTCCGGCGTGACCTTGCCGTTGAAGAGCAGTTCCTTCGTGACTTTGCCAAGCATCGTGACTTTCTTGATGCCCTTTTCCTTCAGGTAGTTCAGGATGGCGTCGAGGTGGCCGATGCTGATGTCCACGCACTCAGCCGTGCAGTCCTTGAGCTCTTCCGGCGACTCGTCGAGCAGGCGCACGGCGCAGACTTCGAAACCGAGGCGCTTCGCTGCTTTCGCGCATTCGACGGGCAGATGGCCCGCACCTGCGAGCAGTCCGACTCTTTCCATAAGTGACGTTCCTCCAAACGTAAAATCAATCAAACCTTGTCAGGCTTCAGCATCCAACTACTCCCACCACCGCTTCGCGGTCCCCCTCCCTCAATGAGGGAGGCAAAAATTAAGCGGGATTAATCGTTATGCCGTTCCCGGCAGATGCCGCGCTCCGCGTCGCGGAGGAAGCGCAGGAAGTGCTCGATCTCGTCGCACGAATCGACTTCCTGCTCGATGACGGCGATGGCCTGCGCGAGCGAGAGGCCCGAACGGTAGAGAATCTTGTACGCCTGCTTGATGCGGCGGCGCGATTCGAGCGGGATGCCCGCACGCGAGATGCCGACGCTGTTGAGGCCGACGGCTTTCGCCGGATGGCCGTCGACAATCGTGTACGGCACGACGTCCTGCGTGAGCTTCGACATGCCGCCGACCATCGCGTTGCGGCCGATCTTGACGAACTGGTGCACGCCCGCCATGCCGCCGATGACGGCACGGTCTTCGACG
This sequence comes from uncultured Selenomonas sp., assembly GCA_902780535.1. Classification (GTDB taxonomy): domain Bacteria; phylum Bacillota; class Negativicutes; order Selenomonadales; family Selenomonadaceae; genus Selenomonas_C. The sequence goes on from CACZFT010000042.1 coordinate 9,383, forward strand.
ATGCAGTGGCCGGCGAGGCTCGCGAGGTTCGACATGATGATGTTGTTGCCGACGACGCAGTTGTGCGCGACATGCGTGAGCGCCATGAGCAGGCAGTCATTGCCGATGCGCGTCTCTTCGCCTTCGCCCGTCGCGCGGTGCACGGTCGCGCCTTCGCGGATCGTCGTGCGGTCGCCGATGAAGACGTAGCTCTTCTCGCCCTTGAATTTCAGATCCTGCGGCTCCTCGCCGATCGAGGCGCCCTGGAAGATCTTGCAGTCTTTGCCGATCTGCGTCCAGCCCGTGATGACGACATGCGGGCCGATCTTCGTGCCCTCGCCGATTTCGACATTCTCGCCGATGACCGAGTACGGCCCGATTTCGACGTTCTTCGCGATCCGCGCCCCCGGAGCGATGACGGCGGTCTCGTGGATGTATGCAAGTACCTTGTTTTCTGTACTCATCTGCTCCAACTCCTAACTATCCTATGAAGCGAGGCCGTGCCCCGCGATCTTTGCTCTGTCTTTTCCATATACTCCCCGATCTACGCTCCATAGTGGTACACGATATGACGGCAAATCCAGGCGTTATCTGAGTGGAACAAAGATTATCTTTCATTTTCTGCCAGATAAAGCCCCTTATGGGCATTTTTCACATCTGCTCGGGTTCTTTCAAAGCAAACTTGAAGTCTGCCGATGCGACGAGCTTGTCCTTGACATAGCCGTCGGCATGCAGCAGGCCGAAGTTGCCGCGCACGCGGACGATTTCGGCCTTCGTGACGAGCTGGTCGCCCGGGACGACGGGATGCTTGAACTTGACATGCTCCATGCCGCCGAACATCGCGATCTTGCCGCGATGCTCCTCCGGATACAGCATCGCGACGCCGCCGACCTGCGCCATGGCCTCGAGGATCAGGACGCCCGGCATGATCGGATGGCCGGGGAAATGACCGACGAACTGCGGCTCGATCATCGTGATGTTCTTGATGCCTGTCGCCGACTTGAACGGCTCAATCTCGAGGATGCGATCAACAAGCAGCATCGGCGGACGATGCGGCAGGATCTTCATGATTTCCGTAATGCCTAATTCCATGATATTTCCCTCAACTTTCACTTCTGGCGTACGCCAGTCAGGATCTGTTTTGCAAGCGCCGTATTGAGCGCATGGCCCGAGGCCGCCGCGATGACGTGGCCGCGGATGATGCCGGCGAGGCGCAGGTCGCCGATGACGTCGACGATTTTGTGGCGGACGAGCTCGTCTTCGAAATGGAGCGGGTTCAGCCAGCCCTCGTCATTGTAGACGATGACGTTCTCGATGCTGCCGCCGAGGCCGAGCCCCATGGCGCGGAGCTGCGCGATTTCCTTCTCGTAGGCGATCGTGCGGGCCGGGGCGATTTCCTTCTTGTACGTTTCCGGCGTCACGTCGAAATTCTCGTACTGGATGCCGATGAGCTTGTGCGGATTCACCGACGTGAAGCTCACGCGGAAGCCGTCGTAAGGCAGGGCCAGCACGAAGCGCTCGTTCTTGTCGTCATCGATGCGATAGACGCGGTCGATGACGATTTCCTCACGCGGCGCGTCGAGTTTGGCGATGCCCGCCTGCTCGATGAGTTCGAAGAACGCGAGCGAGGCGCCGTCCGCGACGGGAGGCTCCTCGGAATCGAGCCGCACCTCGCAGTTGTCGATGCGGAGCGCATGAAGTGCGCTCATGAGATGCTCGATGGTAAAGAACTTGACGCCGTCCTCCTCGATCGTTGTCGCGCGGAGCGTCGATGTCACGTGGTCCGCCGTCGCATGGACACGCGGCTCACCATCGAGGTCCGTGCGCACGAAGACGATGCCCGTCCCCGCGGCCGCCGGCCGCAGCTCCATGTGCACCTCGCGCCCCGAATGGAGCCCGATGCCCGTATACGCCGCCGCCCGCGCCAGCGTTGTCTGATGTTGCAAGGAGCGTCCTCCCCTTTCTCGTTTTCATAGCTCTTACTATCATACTACGAAAAGGTTTTGATGGTCAAATTTTTCGTATCGCACCCGCGGAAGAAACATCGTGCAAATCGTTTTGCCGTACAAGGGACTCCCCCCGCCGCTCACGCGGCCCGTCCCCCCTCTGAGAGGGGGGCTGGAGAGGAGCGACACCACTGCCATCGAAAGAAGGAACGTACTCTTCACTGGCCGCGCGGCGCTCCTGCGTGTAGACGCGCGTCATGCCGAGGTCGAGGGCGTGCTCGACGACGCTTTCGTATTCGAATGTCGTAAGACGACGCGAAAGGTTCTTGTGCTCGCTCGCGCGATACATCGGCGTGTACTGGTTCATCAGCGAGACCTGGATTTTGTCGCCGAACGTCTCGTGAAGCCAGTCGAGCACGCCGCGCGTCATCTGGCCGTCTGGCGCGAACTGCGCGGGACCGACCTGCTGGAACATCGCCTCGATGGCTGTCCGTGCGGCAGCGGGGTAGTCAGGCGCGGCCGAGTAGTCGCGTGCCGAGGTTTCTTCCATATACTTGAGGTCGGGCAGGTAGATGTCGACGGCGCCCGCGAGCGCGCGGATCGTCTTGACCGTCTCATACGCGCCAGAGTTGTAGACGACGGGAAGAGCAAAGCCCTGCGCCTTGGCGAGCGCAAGGGCATGGACGATCTGCGGCACGAAATGCGTCGGCGTCACGAGGTCGAGCGTTGCCGCGCCGCGTGCCTGCTGCTCGAGAAAAATTTCCGCGAGGCGTTCGTCCGTCACGTCGCTGCCCTTGCCCTCATGCGAGATTTCGTGGTTCTGGCAGAAACAGCAGCGCAGATTGCAGTGCGAAAAAAACACCGTCCCCGCCCCGCGCCCGTCGGAGCCCACGAGACACGGTTCCTCCCACTTGTGGAGCGAAACGAGCGCGACGCGGGCAAGGGCGCCAGCGCCGCAGAAGCCTACTGCGCCAGAAAGACGGTTGACACCGCAATCGCGCGGACAAAGATGGCAAGAAGAGAGCATGCTCTTCTCTTTGAAACTAATACTTGCT
>CACZFT010000043.1 GCA_902780535.1 uncultured Selenomonas sp.
GCGAAGGCAGTTTGTTTAGCAGCTTCTACTATAGCAGAGCGTGCAAGTGATTTCTTTTTTCATGCTGGCTTACCCACAGTTATGGGAGAAGCCTCGAAATATTTCACGGATTCTATATTTTTTCGTTATCGGAGACAAAGCCGTGCTGACGCACGGATTCATGAAGAAGACACAGAACACTCCGCCCAAAGAAATTGAACGAGCGGAGAAATATCGCCATCAATACTTGTTGCAGCATCAAGGGGAGTGAGTAGAATGGACGATTTTGAAAAATATCTGGGCGAGCAGATGGAAGATGATACGTTTCGCAAAGAATGGGAAGCCCTTCAGCCAGAGCATGAGATTAATCTGATGCTGATCAAAGCGCGTCAAGAACATCATCTCACACAGAAGCAGCTGGCCGACATCTGTGGTGTTCGCCAGTCGAATTTGAGTCGGATTGAGACAGGGGCAGAATCCCCGAGTGTCCGCACGTTGTGCAAGATTGCCAGAGGCCTTGGGAAGCGTTTGCAAATCCAGTTCGTATAAAATGGAGTAAGGCCAACCCGTCGCCAGAAAGGAACAAGCTATGGACATCGATTACCATTTCTGCACCATGTACGTGCTTTCCCGCTGGGCGGATTTCGGGAGCGCGAATGCCAAGATCATCGCTACGAGCGCCCAGCTTGTGGACGACAACATGGATGACAATCCATTCTCCGATCAGGCGGAGGAAGAGGCGAAGGCGCAGGGCATCCGCATCCGCTATTCGTCGCAGCATATCTGGAACAACATCACGGGCAAGGGGAATCTCGAAGTCTGGATTCCCTTCCATTTTCTGCCGGGCCTCCAGGGGGATACGGTCGATGAAAAGCTCGTCTGCCGGAAGCACAGTGCGCTTTCGGAGGCACTCGGCGAGCGGCTGCTCGAAACGACGCTCGACAACTCCCAGTTCGGCTTCCGTCTCGGCGTCGGGCTCCACGTCCTTGCCGACACGTGGGCGCATCAGGGATTTGCCGGCATCAATGCGGCCATCAACCGCGTGCAGAACCTGATTTTCAATGCTTCGGGCGCGACGATTGAAAAGGCGCTGAAGGATTTCATCGACAGCCATCCGATGATTTCGGACATCATCAACAATTACAGTCCGCTCGGCCATGTGGCGGCCGCGCATTGTCCGGATCAGCCGTATCTCTGGTGGAAGACAAAATACCTGTTCGCGGACGGGCGCAAGAACTGGGAGGAATTTCTCGAAGCGTCGGAAGAAATCTTCCGCATCCTCCAGCAGGTCAGCTGCGTGCCGGTGACGGGGCTCTCTGACGCGCAGAAGACAATGCTGACGGACTGCTTCCGTGGCATCCAGGAGGATGATTTCGACGTGCGCTATGAGGAATGGCTGCGCCGCATTCACGAAAATTATTTCGGCATCGAGAATTTTGACGAGAACGACCAGACCGTGGAATACAGCGCAGGAACCATCCTGGGCGACCCGGATTTTCGCAAGTCGTTCTACGAGGAAATCAATGACCATTTCGACTGGGTACGAGATCGGCTGCTGGAGCAGGACATCAACGTGCTGAAGCAGGATGCCGTGTATTGAATCCAATCCATAGGAGGCGTTTTCATGGCGCAGCAGGAAGAAGAGAAGGAAGAGAAGATCGTACAGGAAACGTTCCGCTGGCTGCATCGGCATCCGGAACTGTCCTATGAAGAAGTGGAGACGACGAAGCGCGTGCGCGAAGTCTTGCAAGAGCATGACGTCGCCGTCCTTGACAGCAGCTTGAAGACGGGACTCGTGGCGGAGGTCGGGACGGCTGATTCCAGTGGGCCGGTCGTGGCCCTGCGGGCCGACATCGATGCGCTGCCCGTCACGGAGGAAACGGGGTTGCCGTATGCGTCGAAGACCCCCGGCCGCATGCACGCCTGCGGCCATGATTTCCATACGTCGGCGCTGCTCGGCGCGGCGCTGCTGCTGAAGCAGAAGGAGACCGAGCTGCCAGGGCGCGTCAAGCTGGTCTTCCAGCCCGCCGAGGAGGCGCCGGGTGGTGCGAAGAAGGTCTTGGAGACCGGTTTGCTCGGGGACGTGGCCGCCGTGTTCGGCCTGCATGTCTCGCCGCTGCTCCCCGTCGGCACGCTCGGAATCCGGGCCGGTGCGGTGACGGCTTCGGTCGACCGCTTCCAGATCACGTTCCGCGGCAAGGGCACGCATGCGGCGCATCCAGATGCCGGCATCGACCCGATTCCGGCGGCCGCCGCTTTCATCCAGGCCGCGCAGACGATTGTGTCAAGGAATCTCAATCCTTTTGCGCCCGGCCTCGTCAGCATCACGCATGTCGAGGGCGGCAATACGTGGAACGTCATCCCCGAGACCGTGCTCGTCGAAGGCACGACGCGCAGCCTCGGCAAGGAGGAGCGCCAGCTCATCCGCGAGAATCTGTGCCGTCTGGCCGAGTGCATCGCCGAAGGGCATGGCTCGCAGGCGGAAATCGACTGGTACGAGGGGCCGCCAGCGACGGACAACACGCCGGAATGGGTCGAGGTCGCGCGCCAGGCTGCACAAAAGCAGCCGCTGGAAGTGGTCGAAGCCTCAGCCTCTCTGGCGGGCGAGGATTTCGCGTATTATCAGGAGACGCTGCCCGGCGCATTCGTGCTCGTGGGCACGGGACGTTCCTACAGCAATCACAATCCGAAGTTCCAAGTGGACCCGGCGGCGCTGTGGCCGGCGGCAAAGTATCTGGCGGGGCTGGCCGAGGCGGCGCTGCAGCATCTTTCCAGCCATTTTGGAGGCAAAGGCAAAGCCGGTGGTGCGAAGATTTGAAGAGTGGCTGGAAAGACGTCTATCCGAAAGGGGATTCCCATGCGAAAAAATGGTTTTCATGCGGCCTTGGCCGCAGCGTTCATGATGATGCTCGTCCTGCCGGGCATCGCGGATGCGGAGAATCAGCCGGTGCCCGCGGCTGAGCAGGCCGCCGCGCAGCAGAATCCGGCACTGGCCGCCATCCTTGCAAAAGCTGACGCGGAAGCGGCAGAAAAGGCGGCGGGAGCGTCGATGCAGGCAGTGGAAGTACCTGCACCGGCCATCGCTGCCGACGCGATCGCGGGCGACTGGCAGCTCACGAAGCTCGACGCGACGGACGTGCCGTATCTCTATGTGGACAGTACGCTCCATTTTGCGGCAGATGGCGCCGTTACGATTCATCAGCGGCTCAAGAACCGCGACCGCACCGATGACTGGACAGCGGCCGTCACGGGTGCTCCGGCAGGCCGTATTTTGCTTTGCCGAGTGCGATGCTCTGCATGAGGAACGTCATGTTGCGCACGAGCGTGCGCATGGTTTGGAGGCCTTCATGAAGAGCGCTCCTTTCGCGTGGGGAACATCCGTTTTCGGCTTCATGATACCTCGCGCAGATGAATGATTCCTTGACAAGTCCCAGTTTCGTCGATATATTTTTGATGAAAGGGGATGCATCATGGAAACGACATCGAAAAAGAAACACATCTGCGTGCTCGCGACGGGCGGAACAATCGCTTCGCGGCCGACACCGAACGGGCTCATGCCTGCGCTTTCGGGCGAGGACATCCTTGCGATGGTGCCGGATTTGCGTGCGCGCTGCGACATCGACTGCGTACAGCTGCTGCAGCTCGATTCGACGAACCTCCAGCCCGAGCACTGGATCCGCATGGCGCGCGCCGTTGCCGAGCGGCGCACGCAGTATGATGCGTTCGTCATCACGCACGGTACGGACACGATGGCCTACAGCGCGGCCGCGCTTCATTACATGCTCGAAAACATTGATCGTCCCGTCGTTCTCACGGGCTCGCAGCTGCCGGCCGGTGTGCCGGGCACGGATGCCGAGCAGAATCTTCTGACGGCGTTCCATGCAGCGCTCGGCGGCCGTGCAGGCGTCTATATCGCGTTTGGCGGCAGGGTGATGTTTGGCAATGACGCGAGGAAGCTTTGCACGATGCAGCTCACGGCGTTCGGCAATATCAACCGCCCGCTTGCGGGGCGCTTTGCGGGCGGCCGCCTGACATGGCTGGCTGGGCCGTCTGCACAGGCGGGGGCGTTCCGCCTGCATGACCAGCTCGACACGCGCGTTGGCGTGCTGAAAATCGTGCCGGGCCTGCCGCCCAGAATGCTCGAAGCGTTCGTCGATGCGGGCTTCCGCGCCGTCATCCTCGAAGGCTATGGCCTCGGCGGCATCCCCGACCAGGAATCGCCGATGAACTTCCTGCCCGCGTTCCAGTACGCGAAAGACCACGGCTGCCGCCTCGTCTGCACGACGCAGTGCACGTATGACGGCGTGGACATGGACAGCTACGAAATGGGCGTCCGCGCCCAGCAGCTCGGTGTCGAGCCCGGCGGTACGCTCACGACGGAAGCGTTGCTCTGCAAGCTCATGATCGAGCTGGCAGAAGGGGGAAAGAAAGGACGGGCATGAATCATGACATCATGTCGGGAAAACAGACCAGCCTGACATGGGGGGAGGCTTCCGCCTTTCTCAGAAGACGGTCGGAAAATGTGCGTTTCGTGAAGAGCATCAGGTACTTTTCCTGAGCAGGAAAAAGCTCGCTCCGTTCGATGAGCGTGTCCAGAACATCGCTGTCCATCGGTTCGTTCCGCCATTTGCATTCGCAGAAAAGCATCTCGTGATCTCCGTTCTGTGCGAGAATGTCGATTTCTGTCTGCTTCTTTTTTCGCGGGTCATTCCCCCACCAGCGCCCAGCCTCTTCAAAGAGGATGGGGAGTCGGCCGTTCCGGTTCTCGCGCCAAAGCCATTCCAGAGCGATGTGTTCAAAGACCTGCCCCATGAAATCCGGGAGCTGTTTCTCGATGCGGCGGCAGACCATATCGCCCATATTGTTCTGAATCATCGAGTAATGCTGCGGGATGAAGCGGTACCAGAAGCGGAACATGCCGTCTTTCAGGAGATAGATGCTGCGTCTTGACTGCTTTTCTCCGAGCGGCGTCTCGCGCTCGACGATGCCGAGGGAAATGAGATTCTTCAGATAGCCCGTGCAGGCACTGACCTCGATGCCGACTGTAGAGGCAATCTGGCTGAGCTTCGTCTTTCCGTCGGCGATGGCCTGCAGGACGGCATTGTAAGTCGCAGGTTCGCGGAGTTCCTGTTTCAAGAGGTTGGAAGGTTCTTCAAAAAGATAGCCAAGCGGGTTGAAGAAACTGTGCGTGAGATTTTCGCGAATCGTCGCGTGCGCGTCCATCTGTGCCAGATAAAACGGGATGCCGCCTGTGGCACCGTACAGGACGGCGACATCTTCGATGGGCATTTCATGGAAATACGCCTGCGTCTCGAAAATCGTGAAGGGGGCGAGCTTCATCTGCGCCGTGCGTCGTCCGAAGAGCGGGCTTTCATGGCCGAGCACCTGCCGCTCCATGAAGCTCATGGAAGAGCCGCACAGGATGACGAAGAGATTCATCGCCTGCCAGTCGCGGTCGATCCAAACTTGCAGGAGGGAAGAGATGCCAGGATACGCTTTTGCGAGGTACGGATATTCATCGATGACGAGCACGAGTTTTTCGTCTCGCGCCATCGATGTGATGGCAGAAAGCGCTGCATGGAAGTCGGCATAGACAGGGGCATCTCCGTCGCCGCCCTGCGCTGCATAGATGCACTGGCTGAAATTTTGCAGATTTTCTTTTGCTGTCGTCTCGAGTGCCGTGAAGAAAATGGTATGCTTGTCCTGGCAGAATTCCCGGATTAATGCCGTCTTCCCGACACGCCGGCGACCATACAGGATGATGCATTCAAACCGATTGCGCTCATAGCGTCGCTGCATCTCTGAAAGCTCATGTGTCCGACCGATGAACATGGCAGTTTCTCCTATCAGATATGATTTCGTAAATCGTGATTTACTAAATCATATCTGATATTTTTTTGCCCGTCAAGAGGTTGTTCCTGTCAGCGTTGGAAACTTTATACCCCTGAGACGGAAAAAGCAGCCTGCCCGCTGCGTCGGAGGATGACGCAGCGGGCAGGCTTTTTGGGTATGGAAAGAATATGGAGAACGTCTTTCCGTGTCATTTTGCAAGATGGATTGCCACGCGTTTCTTGCAGAATGCGATGCCATAGCACCAGATTGTGCGGATGCCCTCTTCTTTGAGAGCGCTGGTGTATTCGCGTTCCTGCATCTGCTGGCACGCAGCATCTGCGGCAAGCTCCAGTTTGCTTTCATCGCCGACGGATTTGAACTCCATCAGGATGCCTGGAAGCTGCCGGTCGTTCGGGAACAAGGCGAGGTCGAAACGGCCGTAGCCGCTTTCCCGGTTCGAGCGGATGCGGTATTTCGTGTTCAGCCAGACGGTGAGGCCGAGCATGAGGCCGTGATAGAAGCTTTCGGGCTTTGCTGTATCATGGACGCTGGCCATGTCGCGCAGGATTTTCTGCAGGCACGAGGAAAAGGCACTGTCATCGCCGCGCTCCATGGCGCTCGTCATGCGGAGCAGGATGGAACGGCCTGAGGTGCCGCTGAACTTGCCCTTGATTTCGCGGCGGTAAAGCGAGCGGATTTCCCGGTTCGGGATGGCGAGCTCGCAGAGGAATTCATCATCTTCCATCGTTGTCCGGACGCATTTGAGGTAGCCGGTGAACAGCAGGAGCGTATAGAGGTCATCGCTGTTCTTGCCGATGTCGTCGTAGACGAAAGCTTCGTCGAGATTGACAGTGACGGTCTTGCCATCGATCAGCTGTTCGATTTCCGCGGCGCGTGTCTCATCGATATGCGCGAGAAGTTCTGAAAGGATGGCGTTGCCGGACGTGTTGAGCCAGTAGGGCGCAGGGCGGCAGCCTTCTTCGAAATAGTTGTTGACGGACCAAGGGTTGTAGATGTCCACTCCTTGGAAATCGTAGCCGTCATACCAGTCTGCAAGCTCGCCGACGTTGTCTGCATGGCCGAGGTCTTGCGCCATTTTCGTGATGTCGTCTTTCGTATAGCCGAACGCATCGGCATAGCCGCCAGACACGACGGTCGACACCTTGAGGTTGTTGAGCCCGCTGAAAATGCTTTCCTTTGCGATGCGCAGGACGCCCGTGAGGATGGCGAAATCGAGGGACGGATTTGTCTTGAAGGCTGAAGAGAAAAAGAAGCGGAAGAATTTGATGGCTTCCGGGTAATATCCTCCGTCCCAGGCATTCTGGAGCGGAGCATCGTATTCGTCGAGCAGGAGGACGGCTCGTTTTCCATAAAATGCATGAAGCATCCGGAGAAGGAGATCAAGCGAGTAGCGGAGGGCGGAGACACCGGCTTCTTCTTTGCAGACCTTGCGGAAAAGTTCTTTGTCTTCGGGTGCAATCTTGTCGCAGTCGAGTAAATATTTGAATGGCAGGAAGAGACTCTGCATGCCATAGGCAAAACTGTCTTGCATTTCCTCCCATGTAGAACCATCAAAATTCTTGAGCGTCAGGAATACGACGGGGCGCGTTCCCTGCTCCTGCATGGCAGCAGCGTCCTCGGTGACGCGCAGGCCGTCGAACAGTTTCCGGTTTTCCTCGGCGTTTTCGAGATCGAGGAAATACTTCATCATGGAGAGCGTCAGCGTCTTGCCGAAGCGCCGTGGCCGCGTGATGAGCGTCACGGCAGCGCGGCGGCGGAAAAATTCGGAGATGAAGCTGCTCTTGTCGACGAAGTAGAATTGCTCGCGGATGTCCTTGAAATCTTCCGTGCCAATGGGAATGCGTAACATCATGTTTGTCACCTGCTTTCATTGCAATGGTTCTTGAGGACAGTATACCACGATTTCGCGGTGGAGAGTGCGCATCATGTGCATTTACACCTGCACGACTTCGATGCCCTGCTTGCGCGCGCCGGTGACGAAGGCTTCGTCGGCTTCTTTGTCCGTGATGATGGTGTCGAGCGCGCGGAGGTCGCAGACGCGGAGGAAGGAGGTCTTGCCGATTTTTGTGTGGTCGGCGACAGCGATGGATTTGCGCGCGGTTTCGAGGAGCTTGCGCTTGACGCCCTGGTCGGCGATGTCGGTCGAGAGGAGACCGTCTGCGAGGCTCAGCGCGCTGATGCCGAGGAATGCGAGGTCGATGCGGAAGCCGTCGATGTCGCGGCAGGTGAGGTCGCCGAAGAAGCCTTTGAGGTCTTCGCGGTACTGGCCTGCCATCGTGAAGAGCTGGATGCCGCTCGCGCTCGCGAGGATGTTCATGACGCCGAGCGAATGTGTGAGCACGGCGATGTTCTTGCGTTCGGCGAGCACCTGCGCGATGGCCATGCACGTCGAACCCGTGTCGAGGTAGATGGCGTTGCCTTCCTGCACGAGCGAGGCCGCGTACCTTGCGAGGCGGATTTTCGCCGCCTGCATGACCTGGGCGCGCACCGTCACAGTCGGCAGTGCCGCGCCGCCCTCGTTGTAAATGGCGCCGCCATGCACGAGCGTCACGACGTTTGTCTCCGCGAGCCGCCGCAGGTCGCGCCGCACGGTCATCGTTGTGACGTTAAAACGCGCAGCAAGCTCCGCGACGATGACGCGCTTGTCCCGCTGCAGGGCGGCGAGTAGCGCCCGCCGCCGTTCTCTGGTATTCATGATGGATTCCTCCGTTCAGTTTCCTTGAAAAGTGTCTGACAGTTGTCGCTTTCGCTGTTTGCAGGTCAGGGAAATGTTGCTCTGCGAAAATTATCGCCGATTTTCCTGCTTTTTGCAACAGAAAAAGAACATTTTCATCTTGTCCGTGGGCGCACGATGACGTATACTGCAAGCAACAAAGGAAATAAATGAAAGAAAGCGCTAACGGCTGTCTGAAGGAGGAACTCATCATGAAAATGCTCTTTGTTGCAAACGAACATCTCGCCACGGCTCTTCAGGAAGCACTCGCAGGCTATTTCGACCGTCCGGACACGGCGGCCGTCGACTTTTGCTATCCCGACCACGAAGCGGGCACGCGCCGGCTCGCGAAGATTCTCTCCGAGGCGCTTGACCGCAACCCCGCCGAGAACTTCCTGATTCTCGCGGACGTGTTCGGCAGTACGGCGTACAACGAGACGAGCCTGCTCCTTTCGCGCACGGGCCTTTCTGGCCGCGCCGTCGTCGTGACGGGCATGAACCTGCCGATGGCCATCAAGTATTACGGCCTCAAGGATGCCGTCTCGCTCGGTTATCTGCATGAATTGCAGGAGGATGCCGCAAAGGAAAGCTATGCAGGCTGAAACCATCTTGGATGAGACACGAAAGCCCTCTGCGGAAGACCGATTCCGGTTCCGCAGGGGGCTTGGTGCATTTTGTGATGGTTTTGCGAGAACGTCAGTCCCGCTTCACGAAGTCGCGGCGCGTCAGCGTGCCGTCGTCGTTGATTTTTCCGCCGAAGACGGGGAAGCCTGCGCCTTCGCCGTAGTTCTGGATCGTCGGCATGGTTTTCAGCGTTTTCATGTCGGCATCCGTGATGACGAAGCCGTCGACGTCGGCGTTATTTTTCATGTGCGCGGGGTTCGCCGTCTTTGGCAGCGGCAGCGTGCCGAGCTGCAGGCAGTAGCGGATGCAGAGCTGGGCGACGGAGACGCCGTATTTTTGGGCCATCGCCTGGAGGTCGGGGTTCTGCAGGACGGCGCCGTGGCCGATGGGGGAATAGGCCTCGACGAGGATGCCGTGCTTCTGCGAATAATCGATGACTTTTTGCGGCGTGTTGCTGATGTGGCAGAGCACCTGGTTGACAACGGGCTTCACCGTGCCGTGCCTGAGGATGTTTTCGAGGTCTTCGGGCTCGAAGTTCGCGACGCCGATCGAGCGGACGTTGCCTGCCTGCCGGGCTTCTTCGAGCGCTTTCCAGGCTGCGAGATTTCCTTCCTGATAATGGTCGCCTTCGCGGAACTTGTTCCACGGCTGCGGCGCGTGAATCAGCATGAGATCGACATAGCCGATATTGAGGCGCGCGAGAGATTCCTCGATGCCCTGCTTTGCCGCTTCATACGTCTTGAAATCGGCGTGGAGCTTCGTTGTGACATAGAGCTCCTCGCGCGGCACGCCCGAGCGGCGGATGCCTTCGCCGACCTCTTTCTCATTTCCATACGCCCATGCCGTGTCGATATGGCGGTAGCCAGCCGCGATGGCGTCCATGACGGCCTGCGTGGCAGCCGCGCCATTGATGAGCCAGGTGCCGAACCCGATTTTCGGAATGCTCGTGCCGTCGGCCAAAGGAAATGTCTCGTTCAGAATCATGATAGTCGCTCCTTTTCGTTCGTGTCTTTCTGCTACTGATGGTACACCGTTTAGGGAAAAGATGCCAATGCTTATCCTGATCGATATATCCATGCCTTTTGAGTATGCAATTGGCCGTCTTGAGTTGCCCATCCCTTCCATCTATGGTATCATAGCGGCGAAAAGGGGGCGTTCGGGATGGATTCTTTCAAGATGGATGAGCAGTACAGGCAGGCGCTGAATCGGCTGGTTGCCCGCTTTCGAGAACTCCGCATCGGAGAGCAGATTGACTTTGATAAATTTTATCTGTATTCGCTGGTCGCGCATTCGACTGCCATCGAGGGCTCGACGATGACGGAACGGGAAACGGCGCTGATGTTTGAAGACGGCATCCTGCCCGCCAAGCGCAATCTGACGGAACAGTTGATGAACCTTGACCTGAAAAAGGCGTATGAGCTTGCTTTTCGGTTGTTTGGGAACAAGACGGAGCTGGGCGTCCGAGACTTGCAGATACTGTCAGCGGCTGTCATGAAAAACACGGGCAGCCAGTACAGCACGATTCTTGGCAAGTTCGATTCGTCGGCAGGCGATTTGCGCCTTGTCAATGTCAGTGCTGGGAGAGGCGGGAAATCGTACCTGTCATGGCAGAAGGTTCCTGATGCTTTGGAGCGATTTTGCGCATGGCTGAAGGAAAGCCGAAGGCAGATGGCTGCGCTCGAACCGGCACTTCAATATGAAGTGTCATTCGAAGCGCATTACCGATTGGTGCAGATTCATCCGTGGGTGGATGGGAATGGCCGCGTGAGCCGACTGCTGATGAATGCACTGCAAAAAGAGCAGAACCTCCTGCCCGCCATCGTCCAGCGCGAGCACAAGGAGCGATATATCGCGGCGCTGGAAGATGCAGAGGACATCGGGGACAGCAAGCCGTTCATCGATTTCATGGGCGGCGAGATGGTTGCATATTATGAAGCGTGCATCTCAGACTACGAAGCATCCTTGTAGAAGAAAGGGGAAGGTTTATCCATGACACAGGACACAGAGCGCGACAAGATGTTGCGCGGCGAATGGTATGATGCGAACTTTGACGAGGCGTTGCTCGAAGAGCGCCTGACGGCGGAACGGTATTGCTACACGTTCAACCAAGCGATGCCGGGAAGCGAGGAACAGCAGGAGGCACTCAAAAATCTCCTCGGAGGAGAAATCCCCGATGGCCTGAGCGTGCTCGCGCCTGTGTACTTCGATTATGGCGGCACGCGCACGAAGCTCGGTGCAGGAACGTTTGTGAATCACGGCGCATATTTCATGGACGGCGGTGGCATCACGATTGGCAAAAATGTTTTCATTGGTCCCTTCTGCGGATTCTATACGGCGACGCATCCGAAGCAGTTTGCGCAGCGCAACAAGGGACTGGAAAAAGCACTGCCAATCAAGGTTGGGGATAACTGCTGGTTCGGTGCGAACGTCTCCGTGCTGCCAGGCGTGACGATTGGCAGCGGCTGCGTGATTGCAGCGGGCAGCGTCGTGACGAAAGATGTGCCG
>CACZFT010000044.1 GCA_902780535.1 uncultured Selenomonas sp.
CGTTCAGAATTGCTTGACGTCCTGCGGGATTCTCTGCTACAATAAAGCCATACAACATGAACCTGATTCATAAAGCAAGTCACGAAAGGGGAGTATGGCTTATGATGGAGCTGACAGCCTTTGACAAAGCGCTCTTGAACCTGCTGCAGACGGAGCTTCCCGTCTGCTCGCATCCTTTCGCCCGTCTCGGCGCCGAGCTCGGCACGGACGAGGCGACCGTCCTCGCGCACCTCAAGCACCTCAAGGCCGAAGGGTACCTCAGGCGCATCGGCACATTCTTCAACTCCTCGCGGCTCGGCTACGAGGGGACGCTCGTTGCGCTCGAGGTCGAGGAAGACCAGATGGCATCTGTCGCCGAGGCTGTCAATCGCTACCCCGGCGCGACGCACAACTATGAGCGCGAAGGGCAGTACAACCTCTGGTTCACGCTGCTGACGCCCGACCCGAAAATCGAGCGCAAGATTCTGCGCGAGGTCCGCGCGCTTCCCGGCGTGCGCGCCATGATGAACCTCAAGGCGCACAAAAAATACAAGATTAACGTGCAGTTCCATCTGAAATAAAGCCTCCCCCTTTGGGGGAGGTGCCCCAAAGGGGCGGAGAGGGTAACGGCGTTTGAGATTCTCGATTCTGGCATAGAAGGTGAAGCAGCATGGAAAAGCAGCAGGTGCTCAGCGCACTTGACAAAAATGTCATCCGGGCCCTGCAGGGCGATTTCCCGCTCGTGCCGGAGCCGTACAAGGAGCTGGCCGCGCGTGCCGGCGTCACAGAGGACGTCTTCCTCGCGCGCGTGCGCGAGCTCTCGGAAAAGAAGATGATCCGCAAGATGGGCGCCGTCCTGCGCCACCGCGAAATCGGCTTTGCAGCCAACGCGCTCTGCGCATGGGAAGTGCCCGCTGACCGCCTCGACGACGTCGCAAAATCCATGGCCGCCTCGCCCTCCATCTCGCACTGCTACGACCGCAACACCGCCCCCGGCTGGCCCTACAATCTCTACACGATGATTCACGGCCACAGCCGCGCCGAGTGCGAATCCATCGCCGACACGCTCGGCAAAGAAAACCATATTGAAAACCGCGTCATGCTCTACTCGAAAAAAGAGTGGAAGAAGACGTCGATGAAATATTTCAGCGAGTGAAAGCTCGCTTTTCTTTTGCCCTGAATTATGATAAAATGTAATGCAATCTTGCAAATCATCCATCATAAATGGACAGTTATAGAAGGACAGGTGGCAGTATGGTTTCTGAAAAAATGTATGAGCTCGGTACGAAGAAGTCGACGATCCGCACGATTTTCGAGTTTGGGCGCAAGCGTGCGGCCGAAGTCGGGGAGGATCAGGTCTTTGATTTCAGCCTTGGCAATCCGAATGTCCCGACGCCGGATTTCATCCGCGATGCTGCCATCGACATCCTGAAGATGTGGGAACCGAATGCCATCCATGGCTATACGGTCGCGCCCGGTGCGCCGCAGGTGCGCGACGCCGTGGCGAAGAGCCTGAACCGCCGCTTCGGTATGAATTATGAGGGCAAGAACATCTTCATGACGGCCGGCGCTGCGGCAGCCATCACGATTTCGTTCAAGGCGCTCTGCGAGGCGGGAGACGAGTTCGTGACGTTCGCGCCGTTCTTCCCTGAGTATCGCTGCTTCGTCGAGTCCGTTGGCGGCAAGCTTGTCGTCGTGCCCGCGCGTCCCGAGGACTGGCAGATTGATTTCGGCGCGTTTGAAAAGCTGCTGAACGCGCATACGAAAGCTGTCATCGTCAATTCGCCGAACAATCCGAGCGGTGCCATCTATTCGGAAGAAACAATCAAAGAGCTTGCCGCCATCCTCAAGAAGAAGGAGCAGGAATACGATCATCCGATCTTCATCATTTCGGACGAGCCGTATCGCGAAATCGCATTCGATGGCCTGACCGTGCCGTACATCCCGAAATACTACGATGATACGCTCGTCTGTTATTCGTACAGCAAGTCGTTCTCGCTGCCTGGCGAGCGCATCGGCTATATTGCCGTGCCGGATTCTGTCGCGGATTTCGGCGCTGTCTTTGGCGCCATCGCGGGCGCGGCGCGCGTCGTGACGCATGTCAATGCGCCGTCGCTTTGGCAGTATGTCGTTGCACGCTGCATCGACGAGCCGTCCGACATCTCGAAGTATGTCGAAAACGGCAAGCTGCTCTATGACGGTCTCATTGACGCCGGGTTTACCTGCGTGAAGCCGCAGGGCGCGTTCTACCTGTTCCCGAAGTGTCTTGAAGATGACGATGCAGCGTTCTGCGAGCGCGCAAAGAAATACGGCCTGCTGCTCGTGCCGGGTGCTGACTTCGGCTGCCCGGGCTATTTCCGCGCGGCGTACTGCATCAAGACGGACACGATCCGCCGTTCGCTGCCGCTCTTCAAGGAACTCGCGGCAGAGTACAAAAAATAAATCCGAATGGAGCCAGAATCCCGAATGGCGAATATTTATGAAATGATCGATGCCTACTATGTCCTCCACCCCATGGTGGAGCCGATTGCGCCGCAGGAAACGGTCGAGCGGTATTTCCGCCGGCGTGCATGGAAAGGCGACGATTTTGATGACATGATGGTCGATTGGGAACTCATCGTGCTCTCCATCGAGACCGTCCTGGAGTTTGACCTTTTCTCCCTCGATACTCTTCAGTCGGCAGACATCCAGGACATCGTTGGCCGCTATCTGGACATGCATGAGACGGCTCATCCGACAGAGCATGATGTGCAGAGAGTTCTTGGCATCCTCAAGCGGTTCCTGCTGTTCCTGTTCCCGAAACAGGCTGCATCTCTGGAGGAAACATTTGCCGAGGCACTTCGCGGATACTATCCGGACGGCCCTGACGGAGCGTTTCGGATGCCGGAACGTACGGAACAGGAAAGTCTCTATTCCTTGTTCGATGATGAAGATGAGGAGCTGTCGGACGAAGCATTCGATCATCTCGACCAGTACATCAATGAGATTCTAGAAGCATTTCAAAATTATTATCGTGCACCTGCCTATCGCTACGACATCCAGCGGGCGCTTTATCTCTTTTTCGGCCCTGCGTGGATGCGCGCGGAGATGGATGTCGATGAAGAGGTCATGCAGCAGCAGTTCCGGGTGTTCTGGGATTTCTTCATGTTCGATTACCATCTGATGGAGGATGACCGGACGCCGCTCGAGCATTTCTTTGACGAAAAGGAAGAGGAAATCACGGGCGACAAGCGCATCGTCTTGCGCGATCTCCTGAAATCCCGTTTTACGGTTTTTCGCATCGAGGCGATTGAAGAGGATGCTGTCATCTGCCAGGATCTTTTTTCCGATGATATGATGGAGCTGCCACGTCCTGAAGAGGTGTCTCCCGATTACCGCAAGATGCTCTTTTACGGCCACATGCACGAAGAGGGTGTCATGCTGCTCAACGGCATCATCTCAGTACCTGCGACGGCTGCACTCCAACGGCGTATTCAGGAAGAGATCGAACGCCTGTATCATGTTTACCTCGTGCAGGAGCCGCATGCGACCATCAAAGATTTTTTCGCGCGTCATGCGGCTGCTGTCCGCCATATCATCGATCAGATGACGTCGTATGCAAAGCTGCGCGCCTTTGCTGACATCGAACTGCCGAAACCGCAGACGGAGAAGAAAGAACAGAAGCTGCTGGATTGCCTCGAAACTGCGGAACAGCGGCTTGACAAGCGTCTCAAAAAGCTCCGTTTCTCCCTGTTCGAACGAGGACTTGTCAAGCGCATCTACCGTGACTTCCGTTCCGTCCGGCAGGATGTGGAGCCCTCGGAGCGGGAAGACGTCGTCCTCGCGACGGCGACGCTGCTCTTCGCCATCAACAATCTCAAGGATGTCGGGGACATGAACGATTTCTTCGAGCTGTTCCATACGACGACGGATGCTGTGACGGACTGCCTGACGGAATATTTCTTTTCCATCGGCAACTGGAGGCCGGATCCGCGCTATCTCTCGGAGGCCGGATTTGTGAATCTGCTGTTCGACTGGTCGGAAGTGGAAGGACAGCAGGGAAATGGCGCCGAGACGTAAAACAAGCAAGATTTTTTCACAGCCCGGCTGCTGACGGCCGGGCTGTTTTTCGTGAAAAGAAAGGGGAGAGCGATGAAGCTGCTCGATTCCATCCAGATGCTCAAGGGCATCGGGCCGAAAAAGGCAAAACTGCTGCAAAAGCTCGGCATCGTGACGCTCTATGACCTCTTGACGTATTACCCGCGAAGCTACGAGGACCAAAGCACGGTTACGCCGATTGCAGAGCTCTTCGTCGGCGAACGCGCGACCATTGCCGGAAATATCATGAATGTCGTGGAAAAGCAGGCGGGCAGGCGCCGCATGACGATCCTGACGGCGCTCGTCGGCGATGGCACGGGCTTCGCGCAGGTCACATGGTTCAACCAGCCATTTCTCAAGACGAAGCTCAAAGCGGGACGCCGCCTGTTCGTGACGGGAAAGGCCGCATACGCCTATGGCGGGCGCGGGCAGATGGAGATTGCGCAAGTGCAGTCGTATGCGCTGCTTGATGAGGGCGAGGATGGCGCGGAGCATCTAGGCATCTTTCCTGTCTATGGTGCGACGGACGGGCTCAATCAGGCATTTTTCCGCAAAGCTGTTCGGACGCTGCTCGACGCCATTGATGATGGAGACGGTGATGGTCTTGCGCTTTCGGAAGTCCTGCCGCAGGGCATCGCCGAGCGCTATCACCTGCTGCCGCGTAGCGCAGCATTTCGCGCTATTCATTTTCCAAAAGATGCGGAAGAGCTCAAAGACGCACGGCGTCGGCTGGCCTTTGAAGAGCTCTACCTCATCCAGTGCGGCCTTCTGCTCTTGAAGAAGCAGGCGCGCGTGGCGCAGAAGGGCGTGCGCCATCTCGCCTGCAGCACGCTCTCGCGGCAGGTCTTTTCGCATTTGCCGTTCCGGCTGACGGACGATCAGGCCAGCGTCTGGCAGGACATCTGCCGCGACATGGAATCCGATGTGCCGATGCGCCGCCTCGTGCAGGGCGATGTCGGCTCCGGCAAGACCGTGCTCGCACTGCTCGCGCTCGTCAAGACGGTTGAAAACGGCTTTCAGGGCGCGCTCATGGTGCCAACGGAAATCCTCGCGCGGCAGCATTACGAGACGTTCACGAGGCAGCTCGCGAATACCGGCATCCGCGTCGGCTTCCTCTCAGGCCATATCACGGCGAAGGAAAAGCGCGAGCTCTATGAGCGCATCACATCGCATGAGGTTGACATCGTCATCGGCACGCATGCGTTGCTGCAGGAGGGCGTGCAGTTTGCCTCGCTCGGCCTCGTCGTGACGGATGAGCAGCACCGCTTTGGCGTTGCGCAGCGCTCGACGCTTGAAAAGCAGGGAACGGAGCGATTGCCCGACGTGCTCGTCATGACGGCGACGCCGATTCCGCGCACGATGACGCTGACGGTCTATGGCGACCTCGATGTCTCGCAGGTGCGCCATCTGCCGCCAGGCCGCAAGCCCGTGCGGACGTTCGTGCGGACGTCCGACCGCCGCCCGCTCATCTACAAGTACGTGCGCACGCAGGCCGAGGCGGGACGGCAATCGTATGTCGTCTGCCCGCTCGTTGAGCAGAGTGACGAAGAAGACCTGCCATCGGCCGAAGAAGTCTATGACGAGCTGCGCTATGGCATCCTGCGCGGCATCCCATGCGGCCTCGTGCATGGCCGCATGAAGGACGCCGAAAAAGAAGCCGTCATGCAGGCGTTTTATGAGAACCGCATCCGCGTCCTCGTCTCGACGACCGTCATCGAGGTCGGCGTCAATGTTCCGAATGCGACAACGCTCGTCGTCGAGCATGCCGACCGCTTCGGCCTCGCACAGCTTCACCAGCTGCGCGGCCGCATCGGGCGCGGCGACCTCGCGTCGTACTGTATCCTCGTCTCGGACAGCCGCACGGAGACCGCGCGCGAGCGCCTGTCCATCCTCGCTGCGACGCAGGACGGTTTCCAGCTCGCTGAGGAAGACCTGCGCCTGCGCGGGCCCGGCCAGTTCTTCGGCGCACGACAGCACGGCCTGCCAGACCTCAAGATTGCCGACGTGCTCAAGGACACGGACATCCTCTTGGAAGCTCGGCAGGCAGCGCAGGAAACGCTTGGCCGACAGGAAAATCTGAGCTTTGTCCGGCCGATTCTCGCGTCGCATTACAAGGAACAGTTTGAACACATCACCGATGTCTGATCGATATCGTATATATTTTGTACGCGCACATCTTGACATGAATGATGGACATGCGATACAATGAGTGCATATTTTGCTTGGAGGCGTATACATTGACAACTGTATTCGTAAATGGAGCCTGCGGCCGCATGGGACAGGCCGTGCTCAAAGCCGTGCAGGAAGACGCGGAACTCAAGCTCGTCGGAGCCGCTGACCTCAAGGGCGGTGCCGATGCCGGGGAGCTCGTCGGCCTGCCGAAAGCGGGCGTCACGGTCGAGACAGACCTCAAGGCGGCACTCGAGCGCATGCACCCGGACGTCATGGTTGATTTCACGCGGCCCGATGTCGTGTTTGAAAACGTCAAGACCGCGCTCGCAGCGCATGTGTCGCCGGTCGTCGGCACGACGGGCCTGACGGACGCGCAGAAAGCAGACATCGCAAAGCTTGCCGAGGCGAATGACACGCCGGCATTCATTGCGCCGAATTTCGCCATTGGCGCCGTGCTCATGATGGTCATGTGCAAGCAGGCGGCGAAGTACATGCCGGACGTCGAAATCATCGAGCTCCACCACGACAAGAAGCTCGATGCGCCATCGGGCACGGCCGTGCAGACGGCAGCCATGATCGCCGAAGTCCGCAAGGCGCACAAGCAGGGCCATCCCGACGAAAAGGAGAAGCTCGCTGGTGCGCGCGGTGCTGACTACGAAGGCATGCGCATCCACAGTGTCCGCCTGCCGGGCTATGTCGCGCATCAGGAAGTCATCTTCGGCGGCCTCGGCCAGACGCTGACCATCCGCCACGACTCCATGAACCGCGAATCGTTCATGCCCGGCGTCGTGCTGGCGGCCAAGAAAGTCCGAGGGCTCAGAGGGCTGACGGTCGGTTTGGACAAATTACTCGAGTTTTAACGTAGGAAAGCCTCCATCTCCGAGGGAGGGGGACCGCGAAGCGGTGGTGGGTGTGTCGAAGGTAGATTATGACAATATATTCGATTGCAGCTGCGAAGGTACGTCTTCGCAGAAAGCAATCCTGTCATGCGTTTTGCACTACCTTCGACACACCCCCAGTCAGCTTCGCTGACAGCCCCCTCGGAGAGGGGGCCAATAAAAGAAGAAAGGTTGAAGATACCGATGAAGAAGTACAATGTAGCCATCCTCGGCGCGACGGGCGCTGTCGGGCAGGAGTTCCTGCGCCTCATCGAAGAACGCAATTTCCCATTTGCTGACCTCAAGCTTCTCGCTTCCAAGCGCTCGGCCGGCAAGGTCATCAATTTCATGGGCAAGGACTACACCGTCGAGGAAGCGACGGACGATTCGTTCGAGGGCGTGCAGATTGCGCTGTTCGCCGGTGGAGCGGCGAGCAAGCTCTTTGCTCCGGCGGCCGTCAAGGCCGGCGCCGTCGTCATCGACAACTCGAGCGCGTTCCGCATGGATCCTGAAGTGCCTCTGATCGTGCCCGAGGTCAACCCAGAGGCCATCAAGGATCACAAGGGCATCATCGCAAACCCGAACTGCTCGACAATCATCATGATGATGGCGGTCAAGCCGCTTCGCAATCTCTCGAAGATCAAGCGCATCGTCGTCTCGACGTATCAGGCCGTCTCCGGCGGTGGCAAAGAGGCCATGGCCGAGCTCGAGCAGCAGGTGGGTGACATCGTCGCGGGCAAGGAGCCTGTTGCGAACATCCTGCCGGGCGCGAAGTTCCCGAAACACTACCAGATTGCATTCAACCTGATTCCGCAGATCGACGTCTTCTATGACAATCTCTACACGAAAGAGGAAATGAAGATGGTCAACGAGACGCGCAAGATCCTCGGCGAGCCCGATCTCCCCGTGACGGCGACGACGGTGCGCGTGCCGGTCTACCGCAGCCATGCCGAGTCCGTCAACATCGAGTTTGAGGACGAAGTCACGGTTGAGGCCGCGAAAAAGGCTATCGACGCATTCCCCGGCGCCATCGTCAAAGACGACCCGTCGCAGCAGCTCTATCCGATGCCGCTGTTCACGTCGGGCAAGAACGACGTCGAAGTCGGCCGCATCCGCAGGGACGAATCCATCGCGCATGGCCTGAACCTCTGGGTCTGCGGCGACCAGATCCGCAAGGGCGCGGCCCTCAATGCGCTGCAGATTGCGGAATATATGATTGAGAAAGACATATTTTGATATATGAAAGGCTCCCTCCAAGAGGGAGCTGTCAGCCGAATGGCTGACTGAGGGAGTCTCACAAGCTGGACGTTTTCGATTTGCGATTGCTGTTTACGCGGGCTGTGTTGTTGCTTTCGACGCCCGCATAAAAAATAATCGGGAATCTCAAAATACAAGCTTGTGAGACTCCCTCAGTCTCGCTGCGCTCGACAGCTCCCTCTGAGAGGGAGCCTTTTATTGCCCTTTTTTCATAGGATTTTCGTCAAAATTGTGGTATCATAGAGCAAATAGTGCTTTTGGAGGTAGAAAAATATGGTCAGTGAAGAAACCATGATGTTCCGCTTTGGGGCGGACGAAAACAAGGCGGAGACCATCATCCGCGACGTCTGCAAGGCGATGGAGGAAAAGGGCTACAACCCGATCAATCAGCTCGTCGGCTACCTGCTTTCGGGCGACCCGGCCTATATCACGAGCCACGGCGATGCGCGCAGCAAGATCCGCAAGCTCGAGCGCGACGAACTGCTCGAAGAGCTCGTGCGCAGCTATCTGGAGAAAGCGAAATGAAGCGGTATCTCGGCCTCGACATCGGCGACCGCACGATCGGCATCGCGGTCTCGGACCCTCTCGGGCTGACGGCGCAGGGTGTGGAAACCATCCGCCGCAAGAACCTCGAGAAAGATCTCGCGCGCCTTGGCGAGCTCATGGAGCAGTATGAGACGCGTTCGCTCGTCTCGGGCTATCCGAAGAACATGAATGGCACGGAAGGCGACCGTTGCGAGGTCGTCAAAGCCTTTCTTGAAAAGGTGAAGAAGCAGTATCCCGACGTCGAAATTGCGCTTTGGGACGAACGCCTCTCGACCGTTGCGGCGACGCGTTCGCTGCTTGAAGGCGATGTTTCGCGCAAGAAGCGCAAGAAAGTCATCGACAAGATGGCGGCCGTCTTCATCCTGCAGGGCTATCTTGACCGCATCCGCTGATGTGCATGGGACTGTGGCCCGTTGATTGACAACGAAGGCAGTTTTCCGTTAGAATGGATGAAGGATATTTTTGCAAAGAAAGAGGTGGACTGCATGGCAGAAGAAAAAGATTTCCTCGACGATGGCGACGCAACGGTCATCGAGTTCACAGACGAAGATGGCACGAAGTTCTATTATGAAGAGGAAATGATCATCCCAGTCGATGACGAGCAGTATGCGCTGCTCGTCGGGCTTCATGGCGATGACGACCACGAAGCGGGCTGCGGTTGCGGCTGCGAGGATGGCGACGAAGATGTCATCATTGCGAAGATCGTGAAAAATGAAGATGGGGAAGAGGAATACGTCGAACCGACCGACGAGGAGTTTGCGCGTGTGCAGAAGGCATACGACGCGCTCGTCGATGCATCGGAAGACTGACCGTCTCGGTAAAAGAGCTGCTGCCTCTGAGGCGGCGGCTCTTCTCACATCTTGCAGGTATCAGGGATAGGGAAACATTGGGAAGTATTGGTGTAAGGGGATGCCATTTTTGAAGCAGAAACTGGTCGAAGTTCTCTCGCAGCTCCAGAAGGGGCTGTCCGCGCTCGGCAAGGAGCTCGGGCCGTGGGCTGCCAAGGGGAAGCAGGCAGCGGGAGAGGCCTGGAAACAGGCGGACGCGCGCCAGCGAAAAATCGCCGTGGGCGTCATTGCCGCCGTGTTCGTCGTTTGTCTCGTCGGCATGGTGGCCGCCATCGCGGGCTCGGGAAACTCGCAGCAGGCCGCGCAGGCCGATCCGGACGAAAAGATTTATCTCCATGTCAAACAGGGCATGACGTCAAGCGAAATCGGCACGGAGCTTGAGAAGCACGGTGTTATCACGAGCCACACGAAGTTCTGGTTCATCGCCAAGGTCAATGGCTATGACAACCAGATCAAGACGGGCATGTACGAGCTTCATCCGGGCATGGAGCCGCGCGACGTGCTGCAGAAGCTCGTCGCTGGCGAGACGACGCGCATCAAGTTCACGATTCCCGAAGGCTTCCGCATCCGCGACATCGCGAAGCGGCTCGGCGACGCAGGCATCGTGGATGAGAAGGAATTCTTGAAGAAGGCCGAGGAGTTTCGGCCTTATGACTACATCGAGAAGCATGACGATACGTTCTACGCTTGCGAAGGATTCTTGTTTCCTGACACCTATGTGCTGAAATCCGACTACGATGTTGATTCCATTCTCAAGGAGATGGCGTCGGATTTCGACCAGCGCCTGACGCCAAAGCTCCGCGCACGCGCAAAGCAGATGAACCTTTCGATTTATGAACTCGTGACGCTCGCATCGCTCGTCGAGAAGGAAAGACCGCCCGAAGGTCGCGCAGGTCTTCCTCAAGCGCCTCAAGATCGGCATGCCGCTGCAGTCAGACACGACATTCCAATATCTGCGTGACGACCCGAAAGAAGACCTTTCGCTCGCCGATACGAAAGTCGATTCGCCCTACAACACGTATCAGAACAAGGGACTGCCGCCCGGACCGATTGCAAGTCCGGGCATGGCCGCCATCGAGGCCGTGCTGTACCCTGCCGACACGGATTACCTCTACTTTGTCGCCGACCGCGACGGGCACAACCACTATTCGACGAACTACGCCGACCATGAGGCCATCGTCGAGGAGGTGCGCTGATGGAGGCGCTTCGCGCAGAAATGGAAGCGTATGCACGAGAACATCATGTGCCGATCCTCAATGAGCATGGCCGCCGCTTCTACGCCGAATTCGTGCGGCAGCAGCAGCCGCACCGCATCCTCGAGCTCGGCACGGCCATCGGCTACTCGGCTTTGCTCGCGCTCTCGATTGCACCAGCAGATTGCACGGTCGAAACCGTTGAGCTCTTGCCTGCGCGGTATGAAACAGCGAAAAAATACCTCGCGCGCTCGCCGCTTGGCCGCCGCGTCACGCAGCACCTCGGCGATGCAGGCGATATGCTCGACGTCCTGCGAGGGCAGGGGAAGACGTACGACTTCATCTTTCTCGATGCTGCGAAAGGGCAGTATCCCGACTATTTCGAGAAGGCTGCGCCGATGCTTGAAGAAGGCGGCGTCATCGTGGCTGACAATGTGCTGTTTCGCGGCTACGTGCTGCATCCCGTCATGATGCCGCGCCGCTTCGAGACGATTG
Organism: uncultured Selenomonas sp.; assembly: GCA_902780535.1. GTDB lineage: Bacteria > Bacillota > Negativicutes > Selenomonadales > Selenomonadaceae > Selenomonas_C. Next base: position 11,446 of record CACZFT010000044.1, read on the forward strand.
TCGAGCGGCTGCAGCGTTATCTCGAACTCGTGAATACGCCGCCCTACAAAACAGAAATCTTCCTGCGTGGCGACGGTCTCGCGCTGACGAGGAAAATCAAAGGGGAAATGGAATGACAAGGAAGAAACCTGAACTCCTCGCGCCTGCGGGGACGCTCGAAAAACTCAAGATGGCCGTGCTCTATGGCGCGGATGCCGTCTACCTCGGCGGCAAGTCGTTCGGCCTGCGGGCGCTCGGCGGCAACTTTTCGAAGGAAGAGCTCGCCGAAGCCGTCACGTTTGCGCATGCGCATGCGGCGAAAGTCTATGTGACGGTCAATGTCTACCCGCATGACGGCGACCTCGCGGGACTGCCGGACTACCTGCGCTACCTCGCGAGCATCGGCGTCGATGCGCTGCTCGTCGCCGACCTCGGCGTCTTTTCGATTGCCCGCGAGACCGTGCCAGAGATGCCGCTCCATGTCAGCACGCAGGCCAACACCGTCAACAGCGCGGCCGTCAAGGCGTGGCAAGCGCTCGGTGCCTCCCGCGTCGTGCTGGCGCGCGAGCTTTCAATCAAGGAAATCGCTGCCATCCGCAAAGCTGTCCCCGTCGAGCTCGAGATGTTCGTGCATGGCGCCATGTGCATTTCGATGTCGGGGCGTTGCCTGCTTTCGAACTACTTTACGGGCCGTGACTCGAACCGCGGCGCCTGCGCGCAGTCGTGCCGCTGGCGCTATGCCCTCGTCGAGGAAACGCGGCCGGGGCAGTATTTCCCCATCGAAGAAGATGAGCGCGGCACGTATATTCTCAATTCCAAGGACCTCTGCCTGCTGCCGCATCTGCCAGAGCTCATTGAAAGCGGCGTCGACAGCCTCAAGATCGAAGGCCGCATGAAGAGCGTCCACTATGTCGCGAGCGTCACGAAAGCCTATCGCATGGCCATCGACAGCTATTTCGAGGACCCGGAGCACTTCGCCATCGACCCGGCCTGGACGGCTGAGCTCGGCAAGGTCTCGCACCGTGCCTATACGACGGGCTTCGCATTCCACCAGCCAACGGCGGACGATCAGATCTATGGCTCGTCGTCGTATGAGCAGACGTCGGAGTTCATCGGCCTCGTGCGCGACTACAACGCCGCGACGGGCTGGGCGACGGTCGAGCAGCGCAACCACATGAAGCTCGGCGAGGAAATCGAGCTGTTCCAGCCGCAGGCGGCAGGTTTCCGCCAGGTGCTCCGCGAGATGACGGATGAAGCGGGCGAGCCCATCGAGGCCGCGCCGCATCCGCAGCAGATCGTCCACATCCGCATGGACAACCCCGTCGAACCCTATGCCATCCTCCGCCGCGACATCTGAAAAGCGGCGCATCATATTCCATTCTCTCAACCCTCAGAAAGGAAGGATTTCTATGGCAGACATGATTCGTTATTTTGGCAAGGCCGAAGGCCGCGTGCAGGGCGTCGGCTTCCGCATGTATGTGCAGCAGAATGCGATGGACCTCGGCGTCACGGGCTGGGTCCGCAACATGGAAGACGGCACGGTCGATATGGAGCTGCAGGGCACGCAGGAGCAGATTGACAAGCTCGAGGCCATCATCTGCAAAGGCAATTACTTCATTCGCGTGCAGGCGTTTTCGCTGGAAGCCATTGACGTCCAGCCAGATGAATCCGGCTTCAAGATTCGCTACTGAGGTGAGATTATGGCAAAAGGAAGTGTCCTGGTCCTCAACGGGCCGAATCTGAATCTGCTCGGCACGCGCGAGCCGGAAATCTATGGTCACATGACGCTCCACGACATCGAGCAGCGCATGGAAACGCGCGCGACGGAGGCGGGCGTCGCTATCTCGTTCTATCAGTCGAACCATGAAGGCGCGCTCGTCGATGCCGTGCAGGACGCGCGCGGGAAGTTCGACTACATCATCTTCAATGCCGGCGCCTACACGCATTACAGCATCGCTCTGCGCGACGCCATCGCGAGTATCGACGTCCCCGTCATCGAGATCCATCTCTCGAACATCCACAAGCGCGAGGAATTCCGTCACACGTCGGTGCTCGCGCCCGTCTGCCTCGGCCAGATCTGCGGCCTCGGCGCCTTCAGCTACATGGCTGCGCTCGAAGCTGTCATCGATCGGCTGTCTTCCAAGTAAACCATCTATCGTCGTTTTTCGGAGGTCTTTTTCATGATCCAGCGTCGTCTTTCCGCTCTCCGTTCCCTTCTTTCCGAGCATCATCTCGATGCCGTCGTCGTAACGAAGGAGGTGAACCTCCATTACTTCAGCGGCTTCCGTGGGGATGATACGACGCTTGTCATCACGCAGGACAAGGCTTTCATCGTGACGGACAGCCGCTATACGGAGCAGGCAAAGCAGCAGGCGCCGGAGTTCACGCTCGTCGAGCAGAAGGACGGCCTTCTCAAAAAGACGGCCGAAGTCCTCGCACAGGAGGATGCCAAGGCCATCGGCTTCGAGGGCAACGCCATGATTTTCGATACGTATGCGAAGCTCAAGGAACTGCTCAAGGGCCGCACGTTTGAGACGCCGCTCTGCCTCGACACGCTGCGCCAGATCAAGGATGAAGGCGAAATCGCCATGATCCGCAAAGCCTGCGAGATTGCCGATGCGGCCTTTGACGACGTCATCCACTACATGAAGGCCGGCATGACGGAAATCGACGTTGCCGCGCACATGGAAAGCTTCATGCGCGCGCATGGCTCCGAAGGTCCGTCGTTCACGACGATCATGGCGTCCGGCGTGCGCGGCGCGCTGCCGCATGGCGTCGCTACGGACAAGGTCATCGAGGAAGGCGAGTTCGTCACGATGGACTATGGCGCGATCTATGGCGGCTACCATTCCGACATCACGCGCACGGTCGTCATCGGAAAGCCATCCGACCGCCAGCGCGAGCTCTATGATGCCGTGCTCGAGGCGCAGAAATACGCGCTGACGCTGATTCGTCCGGGCGCATCGGGCAAAGACGTCGATGCGAAAGTCCGCGCAAAGCTCCAGGAGCATGGCCTCGGCTTCGGCCACGGCCTCGGCCACTGCGTCGGCCTCGAAATCCACGAGGAGCCGCGCCTCTCGCCGAAGAGCACGTGCGAGAGCCTGCAGCCGGGCATCGTCATCACGGACGAGCCGGGCGTCTACATCCCGGGCTTTGGCGGCCTGCGCATTGAGGACACGGTGCTCGTGACGCCGGATGGCTGCGAGACGCTGACGAAGGCGGACAAGAATTTGGTTGAAATCCATTGAAATCTGTCGCTGTTTCCGCTATAATAGTAGCGTTAACTTTGTAAAACAAGGCTGAAAAGCCATATTGGAGGGCATAAGTTCATGATTAACAGTACTGATTTCCGCACGGGCCTCACGATCGAAATCGATGGCGGCGTCTGGCAGATCGTCGATTTCCAGCATGTCAAGCCGGGCAAGGGCGCGGCTTTCGTCCGCACGAAGATCAAGAATGTCGAGACGGGCGCCGTCGTCGAGCGCACGTTCAACCCGAACGAGAAGATGCCGGCCGCACATCTTGAGACGCGCACGATGCAGTATCTCTATGAGAACGACGGCATGTACACGTTCATGGACACGGAGACGTACGAGCAGGAAGAGATCACGAAGGAGACGCTCGGCGATGCCCTGCACTTCCTCCTCGAGAACATGGAAGTCCAGCTCCAGACGTTCAAGGGCCGTATCATCGGCATCTCGCTGCCGAACTCCGTCACGCTGAAGGTCACGGAATGCGAGCCGAGCGTCAAGGGCAACACGGCGACGGGCGCTACGAAGATGGCGAAGGTCGAGACGGGCTACGAAGTTCGCGTGCCGCTCTTCGTCAACGAAGGCGACTCCCTGCGCATCGATACGCGCACGGGCAACTACATCGAGCGCGCATAAAATTTTCTCCCGGAACAGAATTTGAGTCGAAGGGCTGCCTCCGGCTCAAATTTTTTTGCAGGCAGTTTTTCTTCTGCAAAAGAAGGAGTTTTCTGTCCTTGTCTCGAATACAAACAGAAAATAGCAGAATTTTGTTTCACAGGCAGAGCATCTAGGAGGTCACATCATGGAAAAAGAAACGGCAGTCAAAACGGTCAAGAGCACGAATTCTCTCGGAGCCATCCGCATTGCTGACGAAGTCGTCAGCATCATTGCAGGGCTCGCCGCGACGGAAGTCGATGGCGTTGCCGGCATGAGCGGCGGCCTCGTCGGCGGCATTGCCGAGATGCTCGGCCGCAAGAATTTTGCAAAGGGCGTCAAGGTCGAAGTCGGCGAGAAGGAAGCGGCCGTCGATCTCTACATCATCGTGAAATACGGCGTGCGCATCCCCGATGTCGCGCTCGCTGTGCAGGAGAATGTCAAGCAGGCCATCGAGACGATGACGGGCCTTTCCGTCGTCGAGGTCAACATCCACGTGCAGGGCGTCGGCTTCCCGGAGACGGAGGCCAAGGAGGAAGAAGTCCGCGTCCGCTGAAAGAGGCGATTCTATGGGAATCCTGAACCGGTTCCTGCTGTTCCTGTTCGCGCTCGTATCCGTCGCTGCTGGCGGGGCGCTCGTCGTCGTGGCGGCGCGATTGCTGCCGCAGCAGGAATGGCTCTCGCTCGTGGAGCAGTACGCAGGGCGCCCTGAGTGCCTGGCCGGGCTCGCCATCTACCTCATCGTCGGCCTGCACCTGCTCGTGAGTTCTCTGATCTTCCGCAGCAAGGAGCAGGAGACGCGCGGGGAGCTCACGCTCGTCGCGGGGACGGCGGGCAATATCCAGGTCTCATCGGCTGCCGTGCGCGATGTCGCCGAGCGGGCTGCGCACAGCGTGCGCGGCGTCCGCGATGTGCACGCGAGGATCAAGAGCCGCCGCCCCGATGGCGTCGGTGCCGACAGCACCATCCGACTTTCGCTCCAGCTGATTCTCGGCACGGAGACGCCTGTCCGCGAAACAGCCGACGCTGTCCACGAAGCCGTGCAGGCGGAGCTTTCGTCGCTCCTTGGTTTTCCCGAGGTGGACATCGCGCTCTCGGTGTCTGAAATCACGCAGGCGAAGCTGCCGAACCAGCCCCGCGTTTCCTGAGGTGATGATGTTATGAAAGAGGATGTCAAAAACGCCATCCGCTTCCTCTGGGAGCATCATCGCGGCAAATTCGTCGGGACACTTCTGGGGGGGCTGTTCGCCATCCTGGTCCTCGTCATCGGCTTCTTTCCGACGGTCTTCCTCGTGCTTTGCAGCGGCATCGGTTTTCTGGTCGGGGCTCGCATCGACCGTGGCGGCATCCTCGAGGAAATGCGCGACCGTCTCCCGGAACGCTTCCAGTACTGGCATCGATTTTGAACGTTTGAAGTATGAACAAGATTTGAAAGGTAAAAGGTTTTTGAAGGAATGAGTCGTAGACAAGCAAGGGAAATCGCATTGCAGGCACTCTATCAGCTCGACGTGAACCCGCCGGCTGAAGGCGCGGACGGGGAACTGCTCGCGCTCGATGCCGCGCTCGACGAAGCGGAAGAAGACGTATCGAAAAAGACGCGCGATTATGCTACAGGCCTCGTCCAGGGCACGCGCAGCCATCTCGCCTCCATTGACGAGGTTATCGGCGTGAAGTCGAAGGGCTGGAAAGTTGAACGCATGGCCGTCATCGACCGCAACATCGCGCGCATGGCCGTCTATGAGATGCAGTATGCAGAGACGGCCGTCGATGCGGGCGTCGCCATTGACGAGGCCATCGAGCTCGCGAAGAAATACGGCGCTGACGAATCGCCGAAATTCCTCAATGGCGTGCTCGGAGCGATGGTGCCCAAAGGCCAGAAAACGGGCGAAAAGAAGTAAGAGAGTACCAAAGGTACCAAGGCTGGTGCACGGCAGGTGCGGCAGCCTCTTTTTTTGAAGAAGAATCGTTGCAGGGAAAGGGGCGTGACGTGATGGCGATTCATGGCGTCAGCGAGGTCAACCGCTTCATCAAGGGACTGCTGCAGGGAGAACCGGCGCTCAGGCGCCTCATGGTGCGCGGCGAGCTTTCGAATTTCAAGGTCTATGCGTCGGGGCACGCCTATTTCACGCTGAAAGATGCAACGTCTGCGCTCAAGTGCGTCATGTTCCGTTCACGCGCACAGTACCTGCGGTTCCGCCCAGAAAACGGCCAGTCGGTCATCGCGTCCGGCGGCATCTCCGTCTATGAGCGCGACGGCGTCTACCAGCTCTATGTCGACAGCCTCGCGCCTGAGGGACAGGGGGCGCTCGCGCAGGCGCTCGCCCAGCTCAAGGAGCGGCTCGCTGCCGAAGGCCTCTTTGGCGAGGCGCACAAGCAGCCGTTGCCATTCTTCCCGCGCAGGATTGGCGTCGTGACATCGATTTCGGGCGCCGTGCTGCGCGACATCTACCATGTCTCGAAGCGGCGCGACCCGTCCGTACAGCTCGTGCTCAAACCCGTGCAGGTGCAGGGCGAGGGCGCGGCCGCGCAGATTGCCGATGCCATCCGCTTTTTTAATGAAAAAGTTCCTGTCGATGTGCTGATTGTCGGGCGCGGCGGCGGCTCGATGGAAGACCTCTGGGCGTTCAATGAGGAAGTTGTCGTCCGTGCCATTTACGCTTCACGCATCCCTGTCATCTCGGCCGTCGGCCATGAGACGGATTTCACGCTGGCGGATGACGTTGCCGATGTGCGCGCCGCGACGCCATCGCAGGCCGCCGAGCTCGCCGTGCCCGACACGCAGGGGCTCCGGCAGCATGTCCAGAGCCTCGCCATCCGCCTGCAGCAGGCCGCACTCCATACGATCAGCCGCAAGCGCGACGCGCTCGCCTACGCTATGGAGCGGCCTGTGTTCGAGCATCCGGCCGAGGCGCTGCTCGCACCGCGCCAGCAAGCACTTGACCAGACCATCGAGCGTTTCCAGCGCGCAGCGAAAACATGCCTGGGTGCCAGGCAGCAGGCCATGGACGATGCCATGAAACGGCTCGAACTCTTGAGCCCCATCCATGTCATGCGGCGCGGCTATGCCGTCATCGAGCGCGGGGAAACGCCCGTGACGCGTGCCGCGCAGGTACAGCCCGGCGATGCGCTGACGCTGCGCTTTGCCGATGGCTGCGTGATGGCCGAGGCCCGCGAAACAGGCAAGAACAGCAGAGGAGGAAAATGAAATGCCACGAAAGAAAGAATTGTCTTTCGAAGAGGCGCTCGGACGCCTGAATGAGATCGTCGACCAGATGGAGCAGGGAGACCTGCCGCTCAAGGACCTCATCGCGAATTATTCCGAGGGCATGAAGCTCGCCGGCACCTGCTCGCAGGCGCTTTCGCGCGCCGAGCAGGCCATGGATCTCCTCGTGCAGGAAAAGGACGGGGAAGCGGTCACGCAGAAACTCATCATCGAAGAAGAGGGGAAATAAGCGATGCAGAAGGAACTTTGGAATCAGCGGCGCGCACTCGTCGAGAAATCACTCGTGCAGGAGCTCAAAAGCGAGCCACCCATCGACAAGACGCTTTCCGATGCGATGGAATACAGCCTCATGGCTGGCGGCAAGCGGCTGCGCCCGATCCTCCTGATGGCTTCAGCCGATGCCGTCGGCGCCGATGGCGCTGCGTTCGTCACGACGGGCTGCGCCATCGAGATGATCCACACGTATTCGCTGATTCACGATGACCTGCCCGCCATGGACAACGACGACTACCGCCGCGGCAAGCTCACGAATCACAAGGTCTATGGCGCAGGCATGGCGACGCTCGCAGGCGATGCGCTTCTGACGCTGGCGTTCGAAGTCATGCTGCGCCAGAAGGGCGCGACGGAAGCGACGCGCCTCGCCGTCGTGCGCGAAATGAGCCGCGCGGCTGGCATGAACGGCATGGTCGGCGGCCAGGCCATCGACCTCGAATCCGAAGGCAAAGAGATTCCGATGGAGCGCCTGCGCGAGATGCACATGGGCAAAACCGGCGCGCTATTTCGCGCCGCTGTGCGCTCGGGGGCGATCCTTGCGGGCGCGACGGACGACCAGCTCGCTACGCTGACGAAATACGCTGACGCGTTCGGCCTCGCGTTCCAGATCACGGATGACATCCTCGATGTCGTCGGCGACGATGCGACGATCGGAAAGCCCGTCGGTAGCGACGAGCGCAACCACAAGTCAACGTATGTGACGCTGCTGTCACTCGAAAAAGCGCAGGCGCTGGCAAAGGAGACCGTCGATACGGCTGTCGCCGCGCTCGCATCGTTCGGCTCCGAGGCCGATTTCCTGCGCGATCTCGTGCAGATGCTGATCGAGAGGAAGAAGTGAGCCATGACGCAGATTCTCGATACCATTGAGGGACCGGAAGACCTGCGGAAGCTCGATGCGCAGGAGCTCGCGACGCTCGCGCGGGAAATCCGCGCCTTCCTTGTTGAGACCGTCTCGAAGACTGGCGGCCACCTCGCGCCGAGCCTCGGCACGGTCGAACTCACGCTTGCGCTCTACCGCGTCTTTCATTTCCCCGAGGACAAGCTCGTCTGGGATGTCGGCCATCAGGCATATACGCACAAGCTGCTGACGGGACGCCGCAAAGCGTTTTCGACGCTGCGGCAGAAAGGCGGCATCACGGGCTTTCCAAACCGCTTCGAATCTCCGTATGATGCGTTTGGCGTCGGCCATGCGAGCACGGCCATTTCGGCGGCGCTCGGCATGGCGGTCGCGCGTGACCTTGATACGGACGATGCCACCGAAAGCAAACGCCATGTCATCGCCGTGCTCGGCGACGGTGCATTGACCGGCGGGGAGGCTTTCGAGGGACTCAACAATGCCGGCGATCTCGGCCGCAACCTCATCGTCGTCCTCAACGACAATGGCCGCTCCATTGACAAGAATGTCGGCGCGATGTCGGAATACCTTTCGGCGCTGCGCATTGCGCCGCAGTACAACCGCGCGAAAAAGGATGTCGAGCACCTGCTCAAGAGCATCCCGCGCATCGGCGGCAAGGTCTACAAGACGGCTTCGGCCATCAAGGACGGCGTGCGAACGGCGCTCGTGCCCGGAGCTCCATTTGAGGAAATGGGCTTCCGCTATATCGGCCCGATTGACGGCCACAATCTCGAACTGCTGACGGAAGTCTTCTCGCAAGTCCGCCAGATGACAGGCCCAATCCTCGTCCATGTCCATACGAAGAAGGGCAAGGGGTATCTGCCCGCCGAGGAAGCGCCGGAAAAATTCCATGGCATCGGCAAGTTCGACGCCGCGACGGGCGAGTGCCCGAAGAAAGATGGCGCGCCATCGTATACGTCCGTCTTCTCCGACGCACTGATCGAGCTCGCGAAGACCGACGAGGACATCGTCGCCATCACGGCGGCCATGCCGAGCGGCACGGGGCTCAAAGCCTTTGGCAAAGCCTATCCTGAGAGGTTCTTTGACGTCGGCATCGCCGAGGAGCATGCCGTGACATTTGCGGCCGGCCTCGCGGCGTCAGGCAAGAAGCCGGTTGTCGCGCTTTATTCGACATTTGCGCAGCGCGCCTATGACCAGATTCTTCATGATGTCTGCCTGCAGAAGCTCCATGTCGTCTTCGCGCTCGACCGCGCGGGCCTCGTCGGGCAGGACGGGCCGACGCATCATGGTGTCTTCGACTACAGCTATCTGCGCCACCTGCCGGGCATGACGGTCATGGCGCCAAAAGATGAAGCGGAATTGCGCGACATGATGAAGACGGCACTCGCTTTGGACGGCCCTGTCGCCGTCCGCTATCCGCGTGGCGCGGCTGTCGGCGTACCGCTGCCCGTGTCCATGACGGCGCTGCCGATCGGCAAGGCGGAAGTTTTGAAGGATAAAGGCACCGTCGCCCTGCTGGCCGTTGGCAGCATGGTACAGGTCGCAGAAAAAGTTGCTGACCTGCTCGAAACCGAAGGCATCGCCGTGCGCGTCGTCAACATGCGGTTCGTCAAGCCGCTCGACACAGAACTGCTGCTGGAGCTTTCGCGCGACCCCGAAATTCGCGGCCTCGTGACGCTTGAAGAGAACATGCTGGCTGGCGGCTTTGGCTCGGCCGTGCTCGAAGCGCTCAGCGACGCCGGCGTTCTGCTGCCCGTCCGCCGCTTCGGCATCGGCGATACGTTCGTCGAACAAGGCACGCGCGAAGAACTCCTGTCCCTCTGCGGCCTCACAGCCCCGCAGGTCGCCGAAGGCGTCAGGACGTTTTTGCGCGCCATCCAGCAGGGAACAAAGAAAGAGAAGGTGTGACTTTGGCAAAGATCCGACTCGACCAGCTCCTCGTGGAGCGCGGGCTCGAGCAGAGCCGCGAGCGCGCGAAGCGCCGCATCATGGCGGGCGAAGTCCTCGTCGACGGCCAGAAAATCGATAAGGCCGGCACGATGGTGAAAGCCGAGGCAGAAATCCGTCTGCTCGGCAATGACCTCCCATACGTCAGCCGCGGCGGCCTCAAGCTCGCAAAGGCCATCGAGGAATTCGGCGTGACGCTTGACGGCAAGACGGCGGCCGACATCGGCGCCTCGACGGGCGGTTTCACGGACTGCATGCTCCAGAATGGTGCGAAAAAAGTCTACGCCATCGACGTCGGCTATGGCCAGCTCGCCTGGAAGCTCCGCACGGATGAGCGCGTCGTCAACATGGAGCGCACAAACATCCGCTATGTCACGCC
>CACZFT010000045.1 GCA_902780535.1 uncultured Selenomonas sp.
CAGCATGACGGTCGGGCCTCCTGCAAATTGATACTTCTATTATACAGGAAGTACCAATAAGAATCGACCCACTAAAGGGACTTTTTCAGCAGCCTCCTCCGAGGGAGGGGGACCGCGAAGCGGTGGTGGGTGTGGCGAAGGTAGAGCATGGCAATTCATTCGAGTGTATCTGCGAAGGTACGTCTTCGCAGACAGCAATCCTGCTATATGTTTTGCCCTACCTCCGCCACACCCCCAGTCGCCTTCAGCGACAGCCCCCTCGGAGAGGGGGCCTGGGTTGGCGGGATGTTCGCTCATAAAAAATCGCCAAGGCACCGCAGCTTTGGCGATTTTGCGCTATAATAGACATATCATCCCACGAAAAGGCAGGCCACCCATCTCATGCTCACGTATTCTTTTGAAAACATCGGCCGCACACCGCTCTATGCGCATCTCTACCGCTGCATTCGCCACGACATCGAGACGGGGGTGCTGGCGCCGGGGGAGAAGCTGCCGTCGAAACGGGCGCTCGCAAGACACCTCGGCATCAGCACGATCACGGTCGAAGGGGCGTATGGCCAGCTCATGGCCGAGGGCTACTGCACGTCACAGCCGAAGCGCGGCGTCTATGTCAGCAACGAAATCATGAAAGCTGCGGTCGCCTGGCCGAAAATCGAAGCGGGGGAGGATGTTGTGACGAATGAGAATTCCGCGACGGCGTTACCCTCTCAGTCTCGCTGTCGCTCGACAGCTCCCCCAGAGGGGGAGCCAAAGGATTCCAGCCTCCCCCTCTGGGGGAGGTGCCCCGAAGGGGCGGAGAGGGTAGCGCCGTCTGCGATTCCCGATTCTTTCCTTATCGACTTCGCCGCCCGCAGCGCTTCTTCCGAGACGTTTCCGTTTTCCATCTGGACGAAGCATCTGCGCCGCGTCGTGGCGGACGATGCTGACGCCTTGCTTTCGCGCTCGCCGGGGCAGGGCGTGCTGGCGCTCAGGCAGGCGATCGCGGGGCACTTGCGGCGGTTCCGCGGCCTCGCGGTCGAGCCCTCGCAGATCGTCGTCGGCGCGGGCACGGAGTACCTTTACACGCTGCTCGTCCAGTTCTTTGGCCGCGACCGCCGGTTCTGCGTCGAGAATCCGGGCTATGGCCGCATCCGCCGCATTTATGAAAGCCTCGGCGCGACGTGCCTGCTTGCGGGCCTTGACGGCGCGGGCGTGCGGCCGCAGGAGCTCGCCGCAAATGGCGCGCAGATCGTCCACATCAGCCCGTCGCACCATTTCCCGACCGGCCTCATCATGCCCATCAGCCGCCGCTACGAGCTCCTCGGCTGGGCGACGGGGGCGCCCGACCGCTACATCATCGAGGACGATTATGACAGCGAGTTCCGCCTGACCGGCCGCCCGATTCCGACGCTCATGGGCATCGACGCCCTCGGCCGCGTGCTCTACATGAATACGTTTTCCAAAAGCCTGACGCCGACGATCCGCATCAGCTACCTCGTGCTGCCGCAGGCGCTCGTCGAGCCGTTCCGCGAGCGCCTTGGCTTCTATAGCTGCACGGTCTCGAACTTCGAGCAGTACACGCTCGCGCGCTTCATCGCGGAAGGCGACTTCGAGCGCCACATCCACCGCATGCGCACGCTCTACCGCAAGCGCCGCGAGACGATCCTGGCGCTGCTCAAAAAAAGCCCGTTCGCGGATCATATCGAAATCCTCGAACAGGGCAGCGGCCTGCATTTCCTCGTGCGGTTCGAGGGCGCCGGCAGCGATGAAACCATCGAAAAAAAGCTCGCCGGGCAAGGCATCCGCATGAAGCCGCTCGCGAGCTATTACGCCGAAACGACGCAGCCGCCGAAAGAGGCGGCAGGGACGTTCGTGCTCGATTATTCTGCTGTGGACGAGGAAAAGATGGCGGAGGCTGTCGAACGAATGGGGAAAGCGTTGTATTCATGAAATTTCCGGAAATCGCACAATAAATCTTGTCCCTTTCCCAACCTCGCTTTCAACGGAAATCTTGCCTTCGAACAGCTTCACGAGGAACTTCACGAGCGACAGCCCGATGCCGTTGCCGCCGGACTGGCGGGCTCTTGCCTTGTCGACGCGATAGAACCTATCGAAGATGTACGGCAGGTGCTCGGGGGCGATGCCGATGCCGTTGTCCTGGACTTCGATTTCGATGAGGTTGTCTTTTTCCGTGCAGCTCACGGCGATTTTCCCGCCTTCGGGCGTGTATTTGATGGCATTGTCGAGGAGGTTCTGCACGATTTCCTGAAAGAGGTCTTCTCTTGCCACCAGTTTGGCGTCCGTTTCGATGCGGACGTCCAGCTGCTGGCCTTTTTTCTGTGCTTTTTTCGCGAGTTCGTCCGCCGCCGCCGCCACGATGCGGCCGGCTTCGACGGGCTCTTTTTCGATTTTTTGGCGCATGTCGCGGCTGCCGAGGTGCGCGAGTTCGAGGAGCCCCGTGATGAGGCGCTCCATGCGCGCCGATTCTTTTTCGATGACCTCCGCGCAGTGGCGGCTCGTGGCGGGGTCAGCAAAGTCGTCTTCGGCGAGGAGTTCGGCAAAGCCGCGGATGGAGGTCAAGGGCGTTCGGAGCTCGTGCGCCGCGTTGCCGACGAATTCGCTCTGGCGCTGCCGCAGTTCCTCCATGAGCGAGATGTCGTGGAAAACGGCAAGCACGGCGGGCTTTTCGCCGGCCTGGAACGTCGCGAAGTAGACTTTGAACGTGTGCGTCGCGCCGTGGATGGAAAGCCGCGCGTGGATTTTGCGCGGGGTGTTGGTTTCAAGCACCTGCTGCGCCGTCTCGGAGATCTCGGCGTTGCCGAGGACGTGGATGCTGTGCCGCCGGAGGTCCGCAGGTCCTAGGGAGAAGAGATGCCGCGCCTGCCGGTTGGCGTCGGTGATGTTGCCGTTTTCGTCGAACAGGAAGAAGCCGTCGTCCATCGTTTCGAGGATGAGGCCCAGTTTTTCGTTTTCGGTGCGGGCTTCTACGATTTTGTGCGAGAGGCTGGCGGTCAGGCGGTTCAGCGTGGAGATGAGGACGTCATATTCGTCGCCGGTGCGCAGCAGGATGCGGCGCGAGAGGTTGCCGCCCATGATGTCGCGCGCGGCGCGGATGATGAGCATGATGGGTGCGATCTGCCGGTGGCCGAGCCAGAGGGCGAGCAGGGCGGAGGCGACGAGCGAGAGGAAAAGGGCGGCGGTCAGCATCGTCATGTTGTGCTGCATGGCGGCGTCGACCGGGGCAAGCGACATGGCGGAGCGCACGATGCCGATGATGCGGCCGTTTCGCTGCACGGGCACGGCGACATAGAGCATGTTTTCGCCGAGCGTGTAGCTGTAGCGCGTAGCAGAGCCTGTTTCGCCGCGCAGGGCCTGCTGGACTTCCGGCCGCCCGCTGTGGCTCTCCATCGTCTCGGCGTCGCGGTTCGAGTCGGCGAGCACCGTGCCTTCGCCGTCGAGCACGGTCACGCGCAGGCCGGTCTCGGCGTGGATGTCGTCGATTTCCTGCGCGAGGTGCGCGTCCGTGCCAAAGCCCTCGTCCTTGAGATCGAGCGCGATGACCTGCGCGTGCATCTGAAGCTCCTGCCGCGCGTTTTCGAGCGTCTCGCGGTGGAAATACTGCATCAGGAGGAAGCCCAGGAGCAGCAGTCCGAGGAACGACAGCAAAAGGAACGACCCGAAGATGCGCCGCGCGATTTTCGAATCCAGCATGGAAAAGACCTCGTTTCCTTCAACAATGTACCTTCATTTTACCACGCCATTCCATCTGGAATCCTCATTTTACAGAAAGATAACAATCCCGCAACAAACGGCCGCCCGCCATCTGCTACGATAAAGGCAATCCAAATCACAAACACCTACGGCAATCTCTGTACACATCGGAGGAGGAACTATCATGTTCAACAAGAAAGCGCCTCGATGCTCCTGACAGGCTGCGGCGGATCGCAGCAGGCAGCGACGTCGGGCAGTGGCTCTGGCGAAGCGGCCATCTCGGGCAAAATCAGCGCGTCCGGCTCCACGGCGCTGCTGCCGCTCCTGAAGCCTGCGCAGGAAGCGTTCCAGGACAAGTACAAAGACGTCACGGTCAACGTCGCGGGCGGCGGCTCGTTCACGGGCATGAACCAGGTCGCCGAAGGCTCCGTCGACATCGGCGACTCCGACGTCAACCTCCCCGACGAATACAAGGACAAAGGCCTCGTCGACCACAAAGTCGTCGTCGAGCCGTTCGTCTTCATCGTGGACAAGGCCAACAAAGTCGATAACCTCACGAAAGACCAGGTCGTCGGCATCCTCGACCAGAAAATCACGCTCATTCATCGCGCGAAATCCTCCGGCTCTCGCGCCACCATCAGCGACGTCGTGCTGAAAGGCGCAGCGTTCACGGATGACGCGGTCATCCAGGACTCGAACGGCGCCGTCCGCGCCGCCATCGCGAGCACGCCGGGCTCCATCGGCTACGTCGATGCGCCGTATGCCGACGACAGCGTCAAAGTCCTGAAATTCGACGGCGTCGAATACTCCGCGCAGAACATCATCGACGGCAAATATCCCATCTACGGCTACGGCCACATGTACACGAAAGGCGAGCCCACGGGCGCCGTCAAAGCCTTCATCGACTACATCCTCAGCGAGGAATTCCAGAATAGCCAGGTCGAAAAGCTCGGGTTCATCCCCGTCAGCAAGATGAAGAAGTAAAAGAGAAGAAGCAAGTACGACGCCCGCGGCGTTCGAGAAAGCCCCCCTCCCTCTGAGAGGGAGGCTTATGGGCTCGTGATTTTGCCGTTCATGCGAGGGGCAAGAGATGTCGTCAATTTATGTGTAGGAAAGAACAGGGGAGTCAGATGTATGGAACAGGTGGTCAACATGAGTAACGCTAGGGCCAGTCAGCCGGGGGGAGGGCACGCGCGGCGGCTTTTCTACGACAAGTGCGGGCGCTGCCTCTTCATCGCGTCCGCCTGCCTCATGACGCTGATTATTTTCTCGATTATCTTCTTCGTCGGCAAGCAGGGGCTTTTGACCCTCGCCGACGTCAGCCCGGTCGAATTCTTCACGAGGCGGCGTGGGACCCGAGCGCGAAGCATTTCGGCGCGCTGTCGTTCATCCTCGGCAGCCTCGAGACGACGCTGCTCTCCGTCCTCATCGGTGCGCCCCTCGGCCTCCTCGGCGCGATTTTCCTTTCGAAGCTCGCGCCCGTGCCCGTCAAGCGCATCATGCGCCCGGCCGTTGACCTCTACGTCGCCATCCCGTCCGTCGTCTACGGCTACATCGGCCTCACGCTTTTCGTGCCGTTCCTCAGCGCGACGTGGTGGCAGACCATGATACACGTCGTCCTGCCGTCCGCCATCCCGGGCGTTCATGGCGTTCGTGCTCCTCATCCTCTCGCTCGGCATGATTCTCCTCATCCGCTATTTCACGTCGAAGAAGGTGGTCGCCGGATGATGAACGCAAAAGTCCAGAATGAAATCGCCAAAATCGGCCTCTGGCTCGTCGGATGTTTCATCCTCGGCCTGCTCGCCGCCTTCCTCGGCTACATCCTCTACAAAGGCCTCCCGGTGCTGAACCTCCACTTCATCTTCGGCAAATCGAGCGACATCCTCGCGGGCGGCGGCGTCGGCAGCCAGCTCTTCAACTCGTTCTACATGCTGTTCCTGTCCATGGCCGTCTCCATCCCGCTCGCGCTCGGCGCTGGCATCTATCTCGCCGAATATGCACGGGAAAACCGCCTGACGAAATGCATCCGGCTGTCCGTCGAAAGCCTCGCGACCGTGCCGTCCATCGTGCTCGGCCTCTTCGGCATGATCATCTTCGTCAACCAGATGCACCTCGGCTTCTCCATCCTCGGCGGGTCGCTCACGCTCGTGCTGCTGAACCTCCCGATGCTCGTGCGCGTCACGGAAGAATCCATCCGCACCGTGCCGCACGACTACGAAGAGGCGAGCCTCGCGCTCGGCGCGACGAAGCTCCAGACCGTCTTCAAAGTCATCCTGCCGAGCGCCATGCCCGGCATCATCACCGGCATCGGCGCCCTGCTCATCCTCACCATCCTCGTCTTCAACTTCCTCCTCGTCCTGCCGCTCAAATACTTCCAGCGGCACAGCGTCGGGAGGTAAAAAACCAGCCCCTCCAGGGGGACGGGTGTGTCCCGTGACGCCGGAGCGCCCCCATCATCCCCAATATCACATACACACAGGAACGCCCCGGGCTCGCAAAAAAGCCCGGGGCGTTCCTGTATGAAAAAAGAGTTGCGTGCGCCGGATGTTTGCGCCCGCCCGCCGCAGCCGCCGGGGGAGTGCGGGGAAATTCACCCCGCCGCGCCGAACGCATCTTGCAGCAGCTTCCCCCGCAGGGTCTCGAGCACGGCAATCTGGCGGGCGCACGCCGCCCGCTGGGCCGCGCAGGCGCGGGCAAAAGCAGCGAAGCGGCGCTGGCAAAAGCAGCGAAGCGGCGCTGGAGGTCGAGCGGGGGCAGGGGGATGGGGAGCTTTTTCAGAACGAAAATTTTAAGTTCCTTGAACGTTGTCCCGCTGGCAATCCGGTCATAGTCAGCTGCGAAAATGAATTTCAGGACGTGTTGCACAAAAACGGAGTCCGTACGTTCGGAAATCTTTGAAATCCAGAGGACACGGCCGTCCTTGAAGTAGAATGGCTGGTCGGTATCAACAAGCCAGATGCGCCCATCGGGGCAGATGGAAGGGAGCAAGAGGTCGCCTCTTGCTGGTTTCCCAGAGCCTTCGCACAATTTATGGTAATGGTTTGGGGAGATGTAGAGTTCGGGTCGGAAGGCCGTCCCCTCGGCAAGCAGGCCGATCTCTGTGCCCCGGAAAAAGGGGATGCCATCGGCAAGAAGCTCGTCGGTGAAGACACGTTTGCTGGAACCTACTTCAGCGATGTTTTCCAGCGGATGTTTCTCCCATCCCATCGGATTCACCACCGGGTCGCCGAACATTTCCACGAACCGCGCTTTCGGCAGCTCTGCGAGTTTCTCGTCCACTTGGCGGCGGTTGGCGAGCAGAGTTGTGATGATGTCGAGGCGTTCGGCAATATTGGCTTGCTCCATCATGGAGATGTCTGGAACTTCGATGGCGCTGAGCTTTTTGGCAGATAAGTGCTTGACGGTGACAAAAGGCGTCTGGTCTTCGATGCGTTTGAGTGCCTGCGGGAGAAAATAAAAGAGGTACTGGCTGTGGATGTTGTTTCGGGGCGTGATTTTGCAGACGCGCTGATTGAGTGCGGCGTCTCCGCCATGCCAGCGAGCGACGTTGAATTCTCCATCCATGCCAATCAGGATGTCGCCATCATGCACACGATAGGCTTCCGAAAAGGATTCGGGTGTGTAGGTTTCCGTATACCCTCGAACGACGTCGCGGATGCGCACGAGAGGGACGCCTTGCGATGATTTCGTTGTAAAGAGGTCGGCATTGAAAGCATAGCCGTATTGGATGTTGCAGAGCTGGTCAAGTCGTGGCATGGAAATCCTCCTTCGACACTCCCTCTGACCCCTTCGGGGCCACCTCCCTCTGAGAGGGAGGCTGAAGTTTGAATGGCTTCATCTTGTCTCTTTATTTCCCCATTTCCCGCCGCAGCCCGTCGTAGAACGCGACGAGCCCGGCGCGGAGGGCTTCGGTGTTTTCTTCGCCGATGGCCGCGCCGCGCTTGGCTTGAGCTCGGCCGTCGTCGTCAAGATGTTTTCAATCGTCGTGATGTAGTTGAATTCGGGCTCGAGGACCTCGGCGGCGTCGAGCGGGGGGAGGATGGTGATTTCCTGCTCGAGCACGGCGTAGCGGTCCTTGAGTTCCTTCAGGTGCTTCTTCTGCGTCAGCGCCTGCGCGAGATTGTCCGCGCGGACCTTCGCGAGTGCGGCGTTGATGGTATTTCGCAGGTCGTGGAGCTCGTGGATGTGCTTTTGCAGGCGCGAGAGGGCGTGGATGGTGTCGAGTTTGTTGGGCATTTCTGGCTCCTTTTTGGGTAATATAGGAAGCCTCCCTCTGAGACAATGTCGTTAAGCGCTAGAGTCATTCAAACTTCAGCCTCCCTCTAGAGGGGGCCTGTCCCTTAACTTAATGACATTAGCCTCTAAGAGGGAGGCTGTAGATGAGGTGCTTCTGCTATGAACTTTATGAAATGATATTTCAGAACTTCAGCTGATTCTTGATTCTCTCGACGGCCCGCTTCGTATTTTCGCGGTCGCCGAACGAGGTGAGGCGGAAGTAGCCTTCGCCGCAGGGGCCGAAGCCGACGCCCGGGGTGCCGACGATGTTGACTTTCGTCAGCAGGAGGTCGAAGAAGTCCCACGACGGCATGCCATTCGGCGTCTGGAGCCAGATGTACGGGGCGTTGACGCCGCCATAGGCTTTGATGCCAGCGGCCTGGAGGCCCTCACGGATGATGCGGGCGTTTTCCATGTAGTAGGAGACGAGCTCCTGGACCTGCTGCTGGCCAATATCTGTGTAGATGGCCTCGGCGCCGCGCTGGACGATGTAGGCCGTGCCGTTGAATTTCGTCGTGTGGCGGCGGTTCCAGAGGTCGCGGAATTTCACGCGGCTGCCGTCTTTGCCTTTGCCCGTGACGGTCTTCGGGATGACGGTGTAGCCGCAGCGCGTGCCCGTGAAGCCCGCGGTCTTCGAGAACGAGCGGAATTCGATGGCGACGTCTTTGGCGCCCGGGATTTCATAGATGGAGCGCGGGACGTCGGGCTCGGTGATGTAGGCGGCATAGGCGGCGTCAAAGAGGATGACGGCGTCTTCTTTTTTGGCATATTCCACCCATTTCGTCAGCGCGTCGCGCGAGAGCGTCGTGCCGGTCGGGTTGTTCGGGCAGCAGAGATAGATGATGTCGACGTGCTCGGTCGGCAGGGACGGGGAGAAGTGGTTCGCGGCCGTGCTCGGCAGGTACGTGACGCCTGCGTAGTAGCCGTTGTCCTGCTTTTCGCCCGTGCGGCCCGCCATGACGTTCGTGTCGAGGTAGACGGGGTAGACGGGGTCCGTGATGGCGATGCGGTTGTCGGTGCCAAAGATTTCCTGGATGTTGCCCGTGTCGCTCTTCGAGCCGTCGCTGACGAAGATTTCGTCGCTTGCGATGTCGATGCCGCGGTCGAGGTAGTTGTGCTTGCGGATGGCTTCGATGAGGAATTCGTAGCCCTGCTCGGGGCCGTAGCCGCGGAACGTCTCGGCGTTCCCCATCTCATCGACGGCCTTGTGCATGGCCTCGATGCACACCTGCGGCAAAGGCTGCGTGACGTCGCCGATGCCGAGGCGGATGATGTCGGCCTCGGGATGCGCTTCCTTATAGGCCGCGACGCGGCGCGCGATCTCGACGAACAGGTAGCTGCCTGCGAGTTTTTGATAGTTTTGGTTGATGGTTGCCATGAAATGCCTCCTGAATTTCGCTTTTTGGGGTCCTAGGGAAATTTTTACAGAAAATCCTTTAAAACACTGTCATTATACCACAGGGGAGAGGGGGTTGTGAATACGCGGGGGAGATTCCCAAGCCCAAAGCCTCCCTCTAGAGGGAGGGGGCCTAGCCCTTAACTTAATGACATTGCCTCTAGAAGGGGCCTGCTCCTTTTACTTCATGACATCGCTCTTGAGGAGGCTTTCCATTTTCGGTGACTCCCGCAACATAATTTGAACGATTAGATAGTTGCATGATTCAATAAATGTGATTTATTATCAGAATATTTAATGATGAATTATATTTACTTATTCGCCCAAATCTTGTATAGTATAGGCATTAGGACTTATAAGACAGGGAAGAGAAGCTGAGAAACGCTTCTCATGTGTGTTTTCAGAAAGGGAGTTGTATTATGGAAATGCTACTCGGTTTCCTCGTGCTCCTGGCGTGCCTGCTTGTCGGCGTGCGCCACGGGGGCATCGGCCTCGCCGTCATCAGCGGCATCGGCCTCGTCATTTTCACGTTCGTTTTTGGTTACAAGCCGGGCACGCCGCCAATCGACGTCATGCTCACCATCCTCGCGGTCGTCACCTGCGCAGGCTTCCTCCAGACGTCGGGCGGCCTGACGGTCATGCTGAAGTACGCGGAAGCGTTCCTGCGCAGCAATCCGAAGCAGGTCACGATTCTCGCGCCGCTGACGACGTGGTTCCTGACCGTCCTCTGCGGCACGGGCCATGTCGTCTACACGATGTTCCCGATCATTTACGACATCGCCATCAAGCAGGGCATCCGTCCGGAGCGCCCGATGGCGGTTTCGTCCGTCGCGTCGCAGATGGGCATCTGCGCGTCGCCGGTCTCGGTCGCAGTCGTCTCGGTCATCGGCTTCATGGCGACGGCGGGCTATGACTACTCCGTCCTCCAGATTCTCGCCGTCTCCATCCCGGCCACGGGCTTCGGCGTCATCTGCGCCGCGCTCTGGAGCTACCGCCGCGGCAAGGACCTCGACAAGGACCCGCGCTTCCAGGAATTCATCAAGGACCCGGAAAACAAGAAGTATGTCTATGGTGACACGGAGTCGCTGCAGGGCAAGAACCTCCCGAAGGAGTTCTACCGCGCGATGTTCATCTTCTTCGGCGGCATCGCCGTCATCGCCATTCTCGGCAATTTCCCGGACCTCCTGCCGCATTTCGTCGCCAAAGAGGGCGCGAAGCCGAAACCCATTTCCATGACGGCCGTCATCCAGATGGTCATGCTGCTCGTCGGCGCACTGATTCTCCTGACGTGCAAAGTCAAGGCAAAAGATGTCGGCAACAGCCAGGTCTTCAAATCCGGCGTCGTCGCGCTCGTCTCGGTCTATGGCGTCGCCTGGATGGCTAACACGTATTTCGGCGCACACATGACGTTCCTCAAGGAGGCGCTCGGCTCGGCCGTTGCGACGTATCCGTGGGCATACGCCATCATCGCGTTCCTGACGTCGAAGCTCGTGAACTCGCAGGCCGCGGCGATTGCCATCGTCGTCCCGATGGCGCTCTCGGTCGGCATGGACCCGGTGCTCATCATGTCGTTCATCTCGGCGTGCTACGGCTACTTCTTCCTGCCGACGTACCCGTCGGACCTCGCGTGCATCGGTTTTGACCGCTCGGGCACGACGCGCATCGGCAAGTACATCCTGAACCACAGCTTCATGATTCCGGGCCTCATCGGCGTCGGCTCCGGCTGCTGCATGGGCTTCATCATGGCACATATCGTGATGTAAACCAAACCAAACCACACCCTTTGGCCCCCTCTAGAGGGGGCTGTCAGCGAAGCTGACTGGGGGAGTAGTTTGGTGCTGGAGACAAACAAGCATGCGTCGTGTTGCTAAAGGACTTTCGCAACGACAGCAAACTCGTTCGGCTTCAGCATCCTACTACTCCCACCACCGCTTCGCGGTCCCCCTCCCTCTAGAGGGAGGCTGAAATTTGAACCACTGGAACCTCGCAGCGAAACGCTGCGAGGTTCCTTTATTTTCTACTGGAAACCTTGCGCCCATCATGGTATAATTCAAAGGTCGGGGTCTATGCCCGGCGAACTTTTCCAAGTCCATGATTTCATGGCGCAAGGCGGTGTTTTCCAATCAGTACCCAAGAAGAGAAGAAATCCTCCAGCAAGGGCGAGTCGTTCCTCAAGGGGACATTCATCCTGACGATCGCGGGCTTCGTGGTCAAGGTCATCGGCTCCCTCAACTGGATTTTTGTTTCGCGCATCCTCGGCGGCGAGGGCATCGGCCTCTACCAGATGGCGTTCCCGATTTATTTTCTCGCCATGACGGTATCGCAGGCCGGCGTGCCGGTCGCCATCTCCATCATCACGGCCGAGCGTGTCGCGCTCAAGGACATCTGGGGCGCGAAGCGGGTCTTCCGCATTTCCATGACGTTCATGCTGCTGACCGGCATCGTCTTTTCGCTGCTGACGTATTTTGCGGCCGACTGGCTCATCGATTTCCAGTTCATCCGCGACCCGCGCGCGAAGATGGCCGTGCAGGTGCTCGCGCCGACGGTGTTCTTCGTGACGCTGCTCGCAAGCAGCCGCGGCTACCTCCAGGGCTGGCAGCGCATGACGCCGACGGCCGTGTCGCAGATTGTCGAGCAGATTTTCCGCGTCATCACGATGATTCTGCTCGCGGACCTCTTTTTGCCGTGGGGCCTCGACTACGCGGCGGCTGGTGCGTCGCTCGGCGCGCTCGCCGGTGCCGTCACGGGCCTCGTCGTGCTCGTCTATTTCCACTGGAAGCTCGACCGCGACATCGAGCGCGACTATGGCAAGGAGCTCGCGCCGCCGCCGGGCGAGGAGCAGGTCTCGTGGCAGCGCGTCATGCGCCGCATCTTCATGCTGTCGCTGCCGGTCTCGGCGTCGAGCCTCATGCTGCCGGTCGTGTCGAACCTCGACCTCATGATTGTGCCGCAGCGCCTCGAAGTCGCGGGCTACAGCGTCAACGAGGCGACGGAGCTCTTCGGCTACCTCACGGGCATGGCCGTGCCGCTCGTCAACCTCTCGACCATCCTGACGGCCTCGATGGCCATGAGCATCGTGCCCATCATCTCGGAGGCGCGCGCGCTCAAGGATATGAGCCGCGTCTACACGCAGACGGCGGCCTCCGTGCGCATCTCGAACTTCGTCTGCTTCCCGGCGTTCGTCGTCGTCTTCGTGCTCGCGACGCCGATTGCTTCCCTCATTTATAATGCGCCGGGCGCGGGCCCTGCCGTCATGATTTCGGCGTTCTCCATCGTGCTGCTCGGTTTGCACCAGGTCTCGACGGCCATCCTGCAGGGCCTCGGCCATCCGACCATCCCGATGGTCAACATGATTCTGGCGGCGGCGGCGAAAGTCATCCTGAACTGGAACCTCACGGCCATCCCGTGGCTCGGCATCATGGGCTCGGCTTGGGCGACGGCGGCCGACATGGGCGTCGCGGCCATCATCAACCTCGTCTTCATCTACAAATTCATCGGCTACCGCATGGAGCTCGGCCAGCTTGTCAAGACGATTGCTTCGTCGGTCGTCATGGCGGTCGCGGCCAAAGGCTTTTATGACATCACGATGGGCTGGTGGGCCATCGGCGCGATTTCGACGTTCGGCGCCGTGTTCTTCGGCTGCTTCGTCTACATCCTCGTCATGGTGCTGATTGGCGGCATCCTCGAGGAGGACATGGCGAAAATCCCGATGATTGGCCGCTATAGCATCCGCGTCCTGCGCGCCATCGGCGTTTTCAAGAAACCGGCATCTGCCTCTGCGGCAGGGAAGGGAGAAACGAAATGAAGCGGCTCGTGCTCGCTTACAATCCCGTCTCGGGCCATGCGGCCTTCAAGAAGAAGCTCGACTGGATCATCAAGGAATTCCAGAAGCGCAGCTGCATCATCATCCCGTACCGCACGCTGCGGCACAACCATCACTTCGCGGAATTCGTGCGCGATGTCGAGCCCGCGGGCATCATCGCGGCTGGCGGCGACGGCACCGTGCATGAAATCGTGAACCTCGTCGTCAAAAACGACTTGCGGCTTCCTGTTGGCATTATCGGCAGCGGCACGTCGAACGATTTCGCGACGTACCTGCATATCAACGACGACTACGACGCCTATTTCGACGCCATCGCCGCGGGCAGCACGCGCCGCGTCGACCTCGGCAAAGTCGGGGACGAGTACATCATCAACGTCGCGAGCGCGGGCATGCTGACGGGCATCGCGCACGAAGTCCCGTCGCGCCTCAAGAACGCGCTCGGCAAGCTCGCCTACTACCTGCGCGGCATCGGCGAGCTGCCGAAAATGCGCTCTGTGAAGTTCCACATCGTGGCGGACGGCGTGCCGCACGACGCCGAAGCCTACTTCTTCCTCGTCGTCAACAGCGCGACCGTCGCGAGCCTCAAAGACGTCGCGCCCGTCGCCGAAATCGACGACGGCAAGCTCGACCTGCTCGCCATCCAGAGGACGGGCATGCCGCAGCTCATGCGCATCAGCCGCGACCTGCTGGCCGGCCATAACGTCCTCGGCCTCCCGTCCGTCCTCCACATCCAGGCGAAACACTTCACCATCCAGGCCGACATCCCGCTCGAAAGCGACCTCGACGGCGAAGCAGGCCCCATGCTCCCGATGGACATCGAAACCGTGCCAGGGGCGGTGGAAATCTACTGCTTCACGTAAAGCGGCGACGTGCAAAAATCGGCGCCGGTGCGCCCGCGCTCCGGCACGGCAAGTTCCCGCAGCTCTGTCGCGCGGACGTCGAACAGCAGCATCTGCTGGAGGGGCGTGAGACTCGCGCAGGGGCGCAGCAAATCCTGACTTTTCAAAAACTGGCTCGTCTTCGTAATGATCGGAAGGCGGGCCGCTTTCTTTGCCTGATGCAGCAGCTTTGCGCCGCGCGCGTTCATCGCGAGCACGCGCAGATAGCGCGGCCCTGTCGCATCGAACGCGGCCGCCGCCTCAGCCGTGAATCCCTTCAACACATGCACGAGCAGCCGCGCGATGCGGCTCCGAGGATACCGCCGCGTCGCCATCGCGCCGATGAGTCCCTCCCAAGACCGCGCCTCCTGCGCCATCGAGAGGAGCCGGTGCTCCAGCCCCTCGCCCATGCCGCAGATGGAGGAAATCGAAGCGGCGTCGAGAAGGAGGAGACGGGAGAGGAGGGGACGGAGAAGGAGGTCCTGGCTGGGGAGGCGGTCGGGAAGGGCTGCCATTAAAGTTGCAAAGCAATCCTCTGGCATTACATGTTGCAGAGCAATCTCCGGCTCCCTCTGAGAGGGAGCCGGAGATTCCAGCGCCGCCCGTATCGCCGACGCACTGGCAAAGCTTCCATGAATATCCGTATCATGGTAATCTGCTCCCACGCGCTGTACAAGTACGGCTTTCATTTCTGGTGCAAACTTTCTCATCGCTCGCAGATACTCCATCCCGAGAATATTATTCGGCGCTCGCAACACCTCGGGGGCGACTCCCGTCCGCTTTGTGACCTCGCCGCTCATCGCGACGGCATACGACGCGCCATTTTGAATCCGCTCATGCACCGCGGCCTGGAGCGTATCATCATCCATGCACGCCGAGGCTTTTTCCAGCGGTTCGATATGTTCCGCCTCGGCCCCGAACGCCAGCGCATCGACGCAGCCGAGCCCTGCGAGGCACTGCACGCCGCCTGTCGCAAAGTGCTCAGCGCTGCGGCAGGCGAAGGCGTAGGGGAGCTCGAGCACCAAATTCGCCCCGCCGCGCACGGCCCACTCCGCCCGCGTCCACTTGTCCGCGACGGCTGCCAGCCCGCGTTGCGTAAAGCTGCCGCTCATGCAGACGACAATCGTGGCATCAGGGCAGAGCTCCCGGATTTTCGCCAGCTGGTAAACATGGCCGTTGTGGAACGGATTGTACTCGGCGATCAGGCCAATGGTGGAAATCTGTGATGTCATGAAAAGACCTCGTTATTCTGGATATAGAAAAAGGAACCACAAAATGTGGTTCCTTCCTTATTTCATCGTGGTGCCGGTGGCCGGACTTGAACCGGCACGTTGTTGCCAACGGCAGATTTTGAGTCTGCTGCGTCTGCCAATTCCGCCACACCGGCAGTTCTGGACTTGCGTCGTGAACGAGATATATTTTAGCAGAACAACGTGCCTTTGTCAAATCAAAGATGCTTCTCGGTCAGCACGTGGTCGAGCTCGTCCAAGACGTCGTTCACATTCTGCTCCGTGATGACGAGCGGCGGCTGGAAGGCCATGACGTTGCGGCCCGCGCCGTTCTTGCCGATGATGTAGCCGCGGTCCTTCATTTCTTCGAGCACGTCGTCGAGCAGTTCCGGCGCTTCCGTGCCATCCGGATGGATGAATTCGGCGCCGTCCATGAGGCCGAGGCCGCGCACGTCGCCGATGACGCCGTGGCGTGTCTGGAGGTCGCGGAGGCCCGCACGCAGCTGTTCGCCGCGCTCAGCCGCGTTTTTGCAGAGGTCGTGCTTTTCGATATAATCAAGCACGGCGAGGCCGGCCGTCGATGACACGGGGTTGCCGCCGAGCGTCGAGGCGCCGGGGCGCGTGTAGGTGTCGGCGATTTTTGCCGTCGAGATGAAGCACGAAATCGGCGCGCCGTTGCCGAGCGCTTTCGCCATGCACATGATGTCCGGCACGACGTCGAAATTCTCGATGCCGAACATCTTGCCCGTGCGCGCGAAGCCCGTCTGGACTTCGTCGATGATCAGCAGCGTGCCGTACTGCGCGAGGATTTCCTTGACCCTCTTGAAATAGCCTTTCGGCGGCACGACGATGCCCGCGTTGCCCTGGATGGTCTCGGCGATGAACGCGCCCGGATGGCCGGAGGTCGCGGTCTTCACGAGGTCTTCGACGGCGTTCGCGCAGGCGAGGTCGCACGTGTCCGGCTTCTTGCCGAGCGGGCAGCGGTAGCAGTACGGGTTCGGCGCGAAATGGATGCCGCCGACCGGCGTCGGGGCCGTGCGCCACATCGTGAGGCCCGTGACGCTCATGCCGAGCTTCGTGCGGCCGTGGAGGCCCTGCCGCAGCGCGATGATCTCGCTGTTGCCGTTATAGACCTCGGCGAGCAGCAGCGCGCCTTCCGTCGCCTCGGAGCCCGTCGAGCAGAAGAAGCACTTCTGCAAGGCCCCAGGCGTGACCTCGGCCAGACGCTCGGCGAGGTTGACGAAGTTTTCCGTGAGGTAGATGTTGCAGACATGCTGCAGCTCGTCCATCTGCGCCTTCATGGGCTGGATGATGTCCGGGTTGCAGTGGCCGCAGTTCATGACGGAGACGCCGGCATAGCAGTCGAGGTACTTCTTGCCATTGCTGTCCCAGAGATACTGCATCGAGCCTTTGACCATTTCCTGCGGGTTCTTGTAGAAATGGGCGAGGCAGGGCATGATGTATTTTTTCTTCTTCTCAATGATGGCCGCAGGGCCGATAAAATGCTTTTCGCTCATAAATCATAGCTCCTCAAATGGAATTGCGCGACTCGCGGAAGCGGAATGTGCCGATGCCGAGGTTCCTTGGCGTCATGCCTTTCACCATCTCAAACATCTGGTCGTCGAACGCCATGACGTCCCTTCCTGCCGCGAGTTCGTTCAGCGCCTTGCGGTACATCCACGTCACCGTCGCCGTGAGGTCGGCGTCGTAGTCCTGCGCTTCGATGCGGTACGAGGCGATGCCGCCCATTTTGGCGAGGTACGGGTAGAGGCAGAGGTCGTTTGCGAAATAGAGGTGGTCGCGGCCGAACTGGTCGACGCGGATGCGATGGAGCTCGCCCGCACGGTCCTTGAGCGCGTAGTGGCGGTCCTGCACCTCGGGGTTGTCGAGCGGGTTGTAGTGCGGCAGGTTCATGCCGATGAAGTCATGGTCGCAAATCATGGATTCATAGCTGCCGTGTACGATGACCTCAATCGGGAGCTCCGAGACTTCGACGATTTCGCGCAGCTGCTCGAACGAGAGCTCGAGCGACGCGCAGGCCATCGAAAGGCCGTTTTCCTTCAGGAACTTCGCCGCGAGGTGGTTGAAGAGGTTGAACGAGACATCGGCCTGCACGGGGAGGTCCGTCAGCGTCTTTGCGAGCTTCAGCGCGCCGAGGTTGCTGACCATGAGGCCGTCCGGCTGGCGCTCCCAGCCCTGGATGCCAGACAGGAACTGTTCGAGCTCGCCGCATTCGCGCCGCATCGTCGTGCGCGGCGTGTTCACGATGACCTTTGCGCGGCCGTCTGCCGCCGCGAGCACGTCCTGATAGTCGGCGAGCGACCACGGACGGTTCGGCCGGAACGCCTCGCCGCCGACATAGACCGCATCGGCGCCATGCTCGATGGCAGCTTTCGCCGCGGCCACCGTCTGCACGCGCACGGAAAGGCGCGGCTGCGGCGCGAACGGCTTGTCGATTTTGCGTTCCTGCTTCAGGATGTCGTCCTGGAACCCCGCTTCCTTCACGGCGTCCGAGAAGAAGCGCGGCTCGCGCTCGCCCGTGAAGCCGATGTCTTTCGCCGTCGGCTGGCCGAACGCGAACGTCGTCGTGAAGTCGCGCGCGCGGTTGTCGTAAAGGCGCTTCCAGCCTGCTTCATCCGTTTCATAGCCTGTCGGGTCAGCAATATAGGCGTCGATGGCGGCGCGGTACGTCGAGACGATGCGGCGCAAAAAAGGCGCCGGGCGCATGCGGCCCTCGATTTTGAACGAGAACACGCCCGCCTGGATGAGCTGCGGAATCGCGCGGTACATGCACATGTCCTTGAGCGCCAATTTATACGGGCCAGCGCTGCCCTCGTCGACGCGCTCGCCGGTTTCTTCGTCCACGAGGTCGTAGGCCCAGCGGCACGGTTTCAGGCAGCGGCCGCGGTTGCCGCTCTGTCCGAACACGACGCCGGAGTGGATGCACTGGCCGCTCTCCGAGATGCACATGTCGCCATGCATGAAATATTCGACCTCGATGCCCGTCTTCGCCCGGAAATTCGTGAGCTCCGAAAGCGTCATCTCGCGGCCGACGACGATGCGCGTGATGCCATATTCCTTGAGCTTCTCAATCGCGTGCTCGTTGTGCGTGTTCATCATGACGGACGTATGCAGCGGAACCCGGATGCCCATCTCGTGCACGAGCTCGAGCACGGCGAAATCCTGCACGAGGATGGCGTCGGGCTGGATGTCCTGCAAGTAGGCGAGATATTTTTTCAGCGCCGGGATTTCCTCGTCGCTGATGAGATTATTCAGCGTGATGTAGAGCCGCACGTCATGCGCGTGGCAGTAGGCGATGGCCTCTTTCAGCTGCTCGTCGGTGAAATTGAAATCGCCTTCGTGCATGCGCATGTTGAAATGCTTGCCGCCGAGATAGACCGCGTCCGCGCCAGACTCCACATCCGCGACCAGCGCGTCCCACGTCCCAGCCGGAGCCAAGAGCTCGACAGATTTCCGCGTCAGAATCATAAAAAAGAAAACCTCTTTTCTTCATTTTATATGCTGCATCAAGTATAACAGGTTTCCTGCGGAAAATAAAGGAAAGCCTCCCCCTCGGAGAGCAATGTCATTAAGTTAAGGGCTAGGCCCCCTCTAGAGGGGGCAGTCAGCGAAGCTGACTGGGGGATAAGCAGACTCTTAGCGCTTTAGCGCTTAGAGGTCGCTTATGCCGACCGTAGGTCGGTAGTAGTTGGGTGCTGGAGATCCACCGCTTCGCGGTCCCCCTCCCTCTAGAGGGAGGCTGGAGTTTGAATGACCTCATCGCTTAACTTCATGACATTACCTCGGAGAGGGGGCCATAGAAACAATAAAGTAAGAAATCGCCGAGCGATATGGCGCGTCCTTGCGCGTCGTGGTATAATGAAAAAGATTATTGTGAGACCGTGAACCGAAAGCAAGAACAAACACGAACCAAAGAAGGGTACTTTATGACATTTGACTCCAGCAACGACACCGTTGCGATCCTTTACGACATCGAGAACGCGCCGTTCGAGATGCTTGATTATACGCTCGGCATCGCGCGGCGGTTCCAGCCGTGCCGCATCATCGTCGTCACGGACTGGGACAAGGTCCCCGAAGACCAGAAGCGCTGGGAGCGCCTGCGCCGCCGCCCGGGCTTCACGTTCCGCCCCGTGACGCGGACGTATCTCGGCAAGAACTCGCTCGACAACGCGCTCTACGACTCCGCGCTCGTGCTCTACAAAGACGGCGTGCGCCGCTATTTCATCATCACGACGGACTCCGACTTCGTGAAAATCGCCGAGGCGCTGAACTCCGGCGACAAATCCTACATCATCGGCGTCGGCACGAAGCAGGCCAGCGAGACGCTGCGGAGCGCCTACGACGAATTCTTCTGCTATCCGCCCGAAAAGCCCGAGAAGAAGACGCGCAAGGCCAAGGCGGAAAAAGCTGCTGACAAGCAGGAAAAGACAGCGAAGGGCAAGACGGCTAAGAACGTTAAGAACGCGAAGAGCGAGGCCAAGGGCGAACCAAAAGCCGCGACGAACGCGAAGGCCGGAAAAGGCGCGAAAGCGGCCAAGGCTGAGAAACCGGCAAAAGCGACGAAAACAACGAAAACAACGAAAACGGCGAAGGCAACGAAAGAAGCAAAGGCCGAGGAGCTCGCCAAGGCGGCAGAAACCGCCGTTTCAGAAGTGCAGAAAGCTGCGAAAACGACGAAAGCAACCAAAGAAACAAAAGGCCGCAAGAACGCAAAGGCGGAAAAGGCAGCTGCAGCAAAGCCGGAAAAAGTGGCGAAGCAGGAGAAGTCCGCAAAGGCGGCAGATACAAAGGCCGAAGCACCCGCCAAGGCCGCACCGGCCGACGCTCTGACCGTCCGCCTGCCGCGCACGCTCCAGCGCGACCTCGAACGCCGCAAAGAGGAGGAAGGCGTCTCGATGGACGAACTCGTGACGTACCTCCTGATGCGCGGCATCACGCAGTAAGCGCAGCATGAAGAAAGGGAAATCCATTGTGAAACGAAAAGAACAGGCTTTGCTCTATGGTTTCAATGACGAAGAACGCATCCAGGCCGTGCGCCGCACGCTCGACAAGCTCGGCATCGCCGCGCACGTCCTGCCGCCCGAGGCGCACCACCAGAAAGTCGGCTACCTGATTGGCAGCAAAGGCTTCCGCCTGACGCCCGAGGATCCCGACGAAGAAGACTTCGTCTTTCCGCACGAAGTCCTGCTTTTGGACAAAGTCAAAGGCAAGCGCCTCGACGAAGTGCTCGCGAAACTCGCGGCCGCCGTCCAGCCGCCCATCCGCTACAAGACCGTCGTCACGCCGTTCAACACCTTCTGGACCCTCCGCCGCCTCTGCGAGACGATGCAGAAAGAACACGCGTATCTCGCGGAACGCGATGCGGCGAAAGCGCAGAAATAGTGCTCTCAAATTCCAGCCCCCTCATTGAGGGGGGACGGGCCGCGTGAACGGCGGGGGGAGTAGTAGGGTGCTGAAGCCTGACAATATGGTGTGGCGCATCTAAAGTCACGCAGAAAGAAGTTTGATAGATACATGAACCTCGATGATACCCAGTCGATGCCGCCGGTCAGCGACGAGACGCAGGTCCTGCCTCGCACGAAAAGCGGCAATGGAACCGTCCGCGAACTCGACCCGCTGCCGACGCAGGGCAGTCGGCTAGCTGCCAGCGGCCAGCCGCCCAAAAGCCCGATGGGGCAGGGGACGCCGCAGCCCGGCAGCCCCTATGACCCGGAAGGCCCGCAGGGGCCGGACGACCCGCAGAAAAAAGCTGCGTCTTCCGCCAAGCGCAAGCGCAACGTGATTTTTGCCATCGGCTTCGTCATCGCCGTGCTGCTCGGCTTCATCGCGGCGGGCTACAGCCAGCAGAGCGCCGAGCGCGCCGAGAACCAGCGCCAGCATCAGGAGCAGCAGCTCCAGTCGCAGCAGGCGAAAATCGACAAGGACACGAAAGACCTCGAAGCGAAAAAAGCCCAGCTCGAACAGCAGAAGCAGGAACTCGCGAAAAAGAAGCAGGAGCTCGAGCAGCAGTCCGCGCGCGCCCAGGGCCGCAACGAACAGCTCGCGAGCGACGAATCCAGCGGCATCGGCAAGCTCATCGACAAAGTCACGGGCAAGGACGCAAAGCGCCAGCAGGCCAAGGCCGCAAACGACGCCGAGCAGTCCGCCGCCCAGAGCGATGCAGGCAGCGTCGACCAATCCCTCGAAAACGTCCAGCAGATGCTCGACGACGTCGACCAGAAGCTCGACACGGCCAAGAGCGTCAAGCAAGACGCCAGCGCCGCCCTCGAAAAAGCACAGACAGCCTACGACGAAAACCGCGGAACCATCGACGCCGTCGTGTCGTACGCCAAGACGGGCGCGCAGATGCTAGGGAACCTGCTCTTCCAATAATTAGGAGGAATTTTCTTTGAAGAAATTTTTTATCTTGATCTTGACCATCCTCTCCACCCTCATTCTCTCCGCCTGCGGCGCCCCGCAGTCCCAGAAATCCGAACCTCTCCCGAAGCTCACGATCGGCCTGATGCCGGATGTGGACTCCCTGCCGTTCATCATTGCGCAGGAAAAGGGCTATTTCAAGGAAGAGGGCCTCGACATCGAGCTCCAGCAGTTCAAGAGCGCGATGGATCGTGATGCGGCGCTCCAGAGCGGCACGCTCGACGGCGACGTTTCCGACATGCTGGCCGTCGCCTTTGCAAAGGACGGCGGTTTCGACGTCAAGGTCACGTCGTATACGGACGGCAGCTACAAGCTCATCGCGGGCGCGGCCGAAAATGCGATCGACGCCAAAGCCCTCGCGGGCAAGGACGTCGCCGTTTCTCGCAACACGATCATCGAGTACGTCACGGATCAGATTCTCGCAAAGGCTGGCATGACGGGCGACAGCATCAACAAGGTCATCATTCCGCAGATTCCGACGCGCCTCGAAATGCTCCAGAACGGCAAGCTCGCGGCCGCGACGCTGCCCGAGCCGATGGCCAGCATCGCCGTCGCGAACGGCTGCCATTACATCACGGGCTCCGACCAGCTCGGCATCAATCCCGGCGTCATCATGTTCACGGAAAAGAGCACGCAGGACAAGAAAGCGTCCATCCAGGCGATGTACCGCGCCTACAACAAGGCCGTCAAGTATCTCAACGAGACGCCGCAGGCCGAATACATGGACCTCGTCATCGAAAAGGGCGGCTTCCCGCAGGCCTCGAAAGAATCCCTGAAACTGCCGCAGTATCACGAGGCCGCGCTGCCGAAAACGAGCGACGTCACAGACTGCATTGCCTGGCTCATGGACAAGGGCCTGATTCAGGAAAGCTACAGTTACGACGACATTGTCCTCGATTTGCTGTCGAAATAACAAGTTCATGATACCAAAGCCTTCCCCTCAGGGGAAGGTGCCCGAAGGGCGGAAAGGGTGTCGAAGGCAGGACCTGTCAAAATGCAGATGAATTCGAGTCGGAGGCAAAGCCTCATCATTCAAGACATTACCGTCACATATTCGCAAAACGAGCACGCTTCTTTCGAAGCGCTCCACCATATCCGCCTGACCGTTCCGAAAGGGACGGTTTGTGCTGTCCTCGGGCCGTCGGGCTGCGGCAAATCGACGCTCATCAAAACGGTGGCCGGGCTGCTGCATCCAGCCTCCGGCACGGTCACAATGGACGGCGCGCCGCTCGACCCGCATCGCGTGACCATCGGCTTCATGCCGCAGAACTACGGCCTGCTGCCGTGGCGCACGGCGCTCTCCAACGTCTTGCTCGGCCCGCGCATCCGGAAGCAGGACGTCCAGGCGGCGCGGGCGCGGGCAGGGGAGCTTTTCACGCAGCTCGGCATCGCGGGCCTTGAAGGCCGCTTTCCAAAAGAACTCAGCGGCGGCCAGCAGCAGCGCGTCGCGCTCGCGCGGGCGTTCCTGCTCGCGCCCGACCTCCTGCTGATGGACGAGCCGTTTTCCGCGCTCGACGCCATCACGCGCGAAGAAATGCAGGACGTCTTCCTCACGCTCTGGCGCGAAGCGCAGACGACGACCGTCCTCGTCACGCACTACGTCGAAGAAGCCCTCTACCTCGGCCGCACCATCGTCCTCATGCGCGCCGGCGGCACGATTGCCGAAACCATCGACAACCCGCTGTTCGGCAAAAAATCCGCGCGATGAAGGTGGTGGCGTGATGCATTGGAAGAAACTCCTGACAACCTACCTTCTGGGGGCCGCCTTTCTCCTCATCCTTTGGCAAATCATTGCCTTCATCGCCTCCATCCCCATCATCCCGCAGCCCTCTCGCGTTTTCACGCGCCTCGCCCGCATCTTCACAAGCTCCATCGCCATCCACGCCGCCTACAGCCTCTGGCGCATCGCGGCGGGCCTCGTGCTTGCGGTTGCCATCGGCTATCCTCTCGGTCTCGCGATGGGCTACAGCCGCTGCGCCGACCGCCTGCTTTCGCCGATGGTCTACCTGACGTACCCCGTGCCGAAAATCGCGCTGCTGCCCATCCTCATGCTGCTCGCGGGCGTCGGGGAGCTCTCGAAAATCCTCATGATTTTCCTGATCATCGTGTTCCAGGTCGTCATCGCCGTGCGCGACGCGATCCGCGCGATTCCTGAGGAGACGTTCTTTCCGCTGCGCGTGCTCGGTGCGGGCTTTCCTGCGATGCTGCGCGAAGTCATCCTGCCCGCGACGCTGCCGAAATTCCTGACAGCCGTCCGCGTCGCGATGGCAACGGCCATTTCCGTGCTGTTCTTCACCGAGACGTTCGGCACGCAGTACGGCATGGGCTATTTCATCATGGACGCCTGGCTGCGCGTCAACTATCTCGACATGTACGCCGGCATCCTCGTGCTCTCCGTGCTCGGCCTCGCGCTCTTCACCGTCATCGACACTACCGAGCGCGCCGCCTGCCGCTGGCAGAGATGAAAGGGGGGAACCCTCGGTGAAGAAAGCAATTGCCGCCCTGTTCCTGATGATTCTCCTTGGCGTTGCTTCTGCGTTTGTCTACCACGAACTGACAACGCCCCAGTCCCCGCAGGGCATCGACGTCCATGCGGCAGGCGATGTCGCGCCGGACATGATGCAGGATGTCAAGACCGCCGTGCAGCTATTTGAGCAGGACGCCGTGCGCTCTGGCGCGCCGCTCATTCATCATGTCGATGTCTACGTCGCGGCCACGCAGGACGACTACATTTCCGTCCTGACGAACCAGTTCGAACAGAGCGCCGAGGACGCGGCGAAAATCGCCGAGGTC
>CACZFT010000046.1 GCA_902780535.1 uncultured Selenomonas sp.
GCTCCCCGTCATCACGATGGTGCATGCGCTGAAGCCGATGGTCTTCTCCGAAGTCGAACCGCTGTCCGATGCCATCCTCGTCGGCTACGGCGTCAGCGAGAAGGCGTATTTCGACATCCTCATGGGCAACTTTGAGCCGCAGGGCCTCCTGCCGATGCAGCAGCCGAAGGACATGGATGCCGTCGAGGCACAGAAGGAAGACGTGCCGCGCGACATGACGTGCTACAAGGACAGCGAAGGCCATACGTATGACTTTGCCTATGGCCTGAACTGGAAAGGCGTCATCAAGGATGCGCGCACGGCGAAGTACGGCGTGCCGGCTATCCATGTGAAATAAGAATCGGGAATCTGGAAGGGGAAATTTTTCATGAAACGGAAGATCATGCGTCATATGCAGAAATCCATGCGCCTCGGCCTGCTCGGCCTCCTCGCAGCGGCCATCAGCGTCGGCGGCGCACTGCCGACGGCGTCGGCGGCACCATCGTATGAGACGGTCACGGAGACGTTCGACTGGGGTCCGTCGGTATCGAAAGTCGTCGTTGATGTCGATCGCGAGGTGCAGGCGGGCGACGTCGATGCATCAAAGTTCCGCGCGCATGTGAAGCGCGTGCTTGCCGAAGGCGCGATGACGTGGAAGGCCGCACAGGCTGCCAAGGCGAAGAATGCGGGCAACGACCATGTCGTGCTCGGTGCCGAGGCGAAGTCTGACAAGGACCTCGAAGGCGACCGCACGATCACGGCGGCGTATGTCTCGGACGCGCAGGGCAACAAGGCGGAGAGCGGCCACTATGTGACGCTCGAAATGAAGGTCGGCCCGCAAGAGACACTCGGCGCGGCACTGAACTTCGACCTGCGTTCGTTCCTCAACAACTGGGTCACGAGCGAGTACACGATTACGGACGAAGCCGCGAATGCGACGATTGACAACTGCAAGGGCGACTTCCGCCCGCAGGCCGACAAGTTCACGTATGGCGTCGGCACGGGCAAAGAGGCGCGCCTCTCGTTCCCGTATGCGAGCTACGAGCCGGAGTCTTTGAACGACGGCAGCAAGCATCCGCTGATCATCTGGCTCCATGGCATGGGCGAGGGCGGCAATTCGCCGTCGCTGCCGATCATGGGCAACAAGGCGACGCAGTTCGCAGACGAATCCATCCAGAAGCATTTCGGCGGCGCCTATGTGCTCGCGCCGCAGGCCCGCACGTACTGGATGCATGGCTACAAGACATTCGCCGATGGCACGTCCATTTATTCGCAGCCGCATCTATGTTGGCGGCGACTCGAATGGCGGCTACATGACGATGCTCTTGGTGCGCGACAACCCGGGCTACTTCGCAGCCGCATTCCCGACGTGCGAGGGCCTTGCTGACAAGCTCATTTCCGACAAAGACCTCAGGAATATCGCCCAGACGCCGATCTGGTTCACGGCAGCGAAGACGGATACCGTCCTGCCGCCGAAAGACTACGTCGTCCCGACGTTCGCGCGCCTGCAGAAGATTGGTGCCGATGCGCACTTCAGCTTCTTTGACAAAGTTGTCGACGAGACGGGCCTCTACAAGAAAGCCGATGGCACGCCGTACGAGTACGCGGGCCACTGGTCCTGGATTTATGTCTACAACGACCGCTGTGAAGATACGATCAACGGCAAGACCGTCAAGCTCTTTGACTGGATGGCGGCACAGCATCGCTGAGCCGTGGGAGGTCTGAAATGAAGAAATCTCTCAAGAAACTCACGGCAGCCGTCGTGGCTGGCACGATGGCGACGGGCTTCGCCGCCATGGGCGTCGCGCAGGCAGCACAGCCCGCGCCGCGCACAATCGTCACGACGGATGGCGAAGTCGATGATATGAATTCATTCCTGCGCTTCCTGCTCTATACGAACGAACTCGACGTCGAGGGCATCGTCTACAGTGCCTCGATGTGGCATTACAAGGGCGATGGCAAAGGCACGACGTTCCAGACGCAGATGGGCTGGACGAAGCCGATCTACAGCACGCCGCGCACGGATCTTCGTTGGTGCGGCACGGACTGGATTCACGACTACATTGAGAAATATCGCGCCGTCTATCCGAAGCTCCATGCGAACGACAGCCGCTATCCGACGGCGGATAAGCTCCAGAGCCTTGTCAAGGTCGGCAACATCGACTTCGAGGGCGAGATGGCGTATGACACGGACGGCAGCAACCTCATCAAAGAAAAGCTGCTCGACAATAATGACGCGCCGATCTACCTCGAGACCTGGGGCGGCTGCAATACGATTGCCCGCGCGCTGAAGTCCATCGAAGAACAGTACAAGGGTACGGCGCAGTGGGACAGCATCTACCAAAAAGTCAGCAAGAAGGCTGTGCTCTACAACATCATGGACCAGGATGACACGTACAAGACGTACATCTCGCGTTCGTGGCCGGACATCAAAGTCTGGTACAACAGCATCCAGTTCGCGAGCCTCGCCTACATCTGGAAGGATGTCGTGCCGAAAGAGCAGCAACCGTATTTCCGCGGCCCGTGGATGCAGAAAAACATCCTGACGGGGTACGGCAAAGCCTACATGACGTATGGCGACGGCCATCACCTCACGGGCGACCCCGAGGACACGTTCGGCCAGCCGAGCGTTGCGAAGGAGAAAGGCTACGGCATGTATGACCTCATCTCCGAGGGCGACTCGCCGTCGTTCCTCTATCTCGTCGACAATGGCCTGCGCTCGTACGAGAGCCCGGCCTATGGCGGCTGGGGCGGACGCTTCTCGCCGTGCATGAGCACGAAGAATGTCTGGGAAGACAACGAAGGCTCGTGGGACGTGAACCCCGCAACGGGTGAGCGCGAGAAATTCTATGCGCAGACTCGCTGGGGACAGGCCATCCAGAATGACTTCGCGGCCCGCGTCCAGTGGACGCAGAAGGACCCGAAAGACGCGAACCATGCGCCGGAGGTCAGCGTGGCAGGCGGTCTCGACCGCACGGCAGCGCCGGGCGAGACCGTCACGATCACCGCGACGGCGAAAGACCCGGATGGCGACAAGCTCACGTCTTCGTGGATGCAGTATCAGGAAGCTGGCACGTATGCAGGCAAAGTGAAGCTCGCAAAGACGAACGGCCTCACGACCTCCTTCACGATGCCGAAAGACATTAAGAAAGGCGAAACCATCCACCTCATCCTCACCGTCACGGACAGCGGCACGCCAGCGCTCACGCACTACGCCCGCGTCATCGTTACGGCGAAGTAACGTTTCCCACACGCAGGTCCCCACCTGGAAATAGAGCGAAGCCCCGGCAGGAGAATGTTCTCTCCCGTTGGGGCTTCGTGCTGTTTTTTATGGTTGCATTCTATCATCTATCATGATAGAATGCAGATAGATGATAGGAGGGAGTGAGATGGTAGAAGGAACGCGCATCGAGTTCAAACGCGAATATGCAGAGACCATCCGCAAGACGGTCATTGCTTTTGCCAATACAGAAGGCGGGAAGATTTATATCGGCATCGATGATGACGGATGCATCATCGGCGTTGATGATCCTGATGATGTTCAGAAAAAAGTGGTTTCTTCTTGTCGCGACGGGATTGCTCCCGATGTGATGCAGTTCCTGTCTTGTGATCGGAAGACGATGGACGGGAAGGATGTCATTGTCGTCGATGTGCAACGCGGCACATCGTGTCCATATTATTTGCAACACAAGGGCATCCGTCCAGAAGGTGTTTATGTCCGGCGCGGCAGTGCGAGCATCCCGGCGAGCCAAGCGGAAATCCTGCACATGATCCGCGTGACAGGCGATGCGCATTATGAGGATGAGCGTTCGCTCGTGCAGGAGCTATCCTTTCCTGTGCTAGCTCGTGTCTTTGCCGAGCACGGGCTGGAACTTGGCGCGGTGCAACTGCGGACGCTCGGCCTCCGGGCGGCGGATGGGGAATATACGAATCTTGCTCGCCTGCTCTCAAATGCCTGTGTGCATACCATCAAGGTCGCGGTCTTCCAAGGGACGACGAAGACGGTGTTCAAGCGGCGCAAGGAATTTTCGGGTTCGCTCTTGCAGCAGGCCGCCGAGGTCGCGGAGTATCTCGATCTCCTGAACGGCACGCGATCGGAAATCCATGGATTGCGGCGTACGGACGTGCGGGAATATCCGCCAGAGGCTTTGCGCGAAGCGCTCATCAATGCCATCGTGCATCGCGAGTATGCACTGTCTGGAAGCACGCTCATCAGCCTGTTCGATCATGCAATCGAGATACTTTCCCTCGGGGGCTTGCCCGAGGGATTGACGTATGATGACATGATGGCGGGTGCTTCCATTCCGCGCAATCCGCATCTGGCAAATCTCTTTTACAGGCTGGAATACATTGAAGCTTATGGCACCGGCATCCGCAAGATTCGCGAATGCTATCGGGGAACGGGGGCAGAGCCGGAATTCCTTGTCACGGACAATGCATTCAAAGTGACGCTTCCCAATCTGGCCTTCTTGAGGGAAAAGGAAGCGCGGCGGGAGGCGCATCCTGCGGCGGATTTTGGACGAAATGGAGAAACGTTGTTTTCTGGCACCCGTCCGGGCGAGAGGGAAATCCTCGCAGCGCTCGACGCAGGATGCACGACGCGTCGCGCCTTGCAGGAAGCGACAGGTTTTTCTCTCACAAAAACGCGCAATATTCTCAACCATCTCGTGGAGACACATCGCATCCGTCGCGAAGGGCGTGGGCGCAATGTACGTTATTATGGACGCTGAGACGGATGACCAAAAGTTGAGGAAGCTGGCGCCGTGTAAGCATATTTCTCGGGATGCTGCAGGAAGTCCATATTGAGTGCGCAGCGCCAGGCTGCATACTCTTTTTCGAGCGCGAACGCGAGGTCGAGGGCGGCATCTTCATTCAGCGCGTAGCTGACAGATGCGAGCGGGGAGCCGCCAGCGGGCTTCACGACGCCGGGGACGAGAGCGCCTTCTTTGTTCCGTGCCTGCTTCTGTTCGCCTTTCGAGATTTCGATTTTCAGGAGGATGCGGTTCTTTTCTGCATACAGCGTGAGGATGCGGGATACGATATCGACGCCATACCGGCGCTGGTGATCCTTGCCGCCCTTGTAGATTTTGCAGAGGTCGAGCCTTTCCGCGTGGGAGCGCAGGTGACTGACGCCCATCCGGAGCTTTCGGATCAGATGGATGCCGTCGCTATCGGGATCGAGAAACATTTTGGCGTAACGGCTCTTCTTCTCCTGACCGTCATTTTTGCGTGGCGGGTTCATGATGGAAATGAAGAGCTTTGGCGCACGCATGAAATAGAAATCCTGTGCAACATGCAGCCCATAAATGCCGCCATCGCGCGCACGGAGGACGGCTTTGAAAATCGTGAGTTCTGGCATGAAGAGCCTCCTTTGAATGTCTATCTTGCTTTCATTTGCTTCTAAATTATACCAGAAGTGCGTTGATTCTGACAGGGATGAAACGAAATGATGACAAAGACACGCAGAGCCCCAGCGAGAGATAGGATTCTCCTGTTGGGGGCTCTGCGTGTCTTTTGGAATAGGGGAATGATGTTTTTCAGAATGCAAGCACTTCGCCATCGGCAGGCATCTGATAGTTTTCGATGCCCCGACGTGCGAGGAGGCCGCGCATCTCGTGGCGCGTGATGGAGGCGTGCGCGACGTTGTCCATGTGCGTGAGGATGATCTTGCTTTCCGGCATCGTGCGAGCAACGGCTTCGACATCTTCGTCGCCCATGATGAGGCGGCCGTTTTCGATGATTTCAGCGGCACACGTGTTCAGCACGATGATGGGCGGTTTATAGGTCGCGAGCGTCTGACGAACACCTTCATACCAGACCGTGTCACCGGCGACATAGAGCGTTTGTTCGTCCGCTGCTTCGAATACGAGGCCGCAAGCATCGCCGCAAGGCTGGATGACGCCGTGACGGGCAGGCGCTTTCGTGATCTTGACTCCGTGGAAGGCCGAACCATCGGCAGAG
Organism: uncultured Selenomonas sp.; assembly: GCA_902780535.1. Taxonomy (GTDB): domain Bacteria; phylum Bacillota; class Negativicutes; order Selenomonadales; family Selenomonadaceae; genus Selenomonas_C. The sequence continues at coordinate 5,941 of CACZFT010000046.1, forward strand.
AGCACGCGGACGTCGGAAAAGCCGGAACGCTGGAAAACGGCAGCATCGGCTTCGTTTTGCACATAGATTGGTTTCGCGTGGTCGAGCAGCGCACCGACCGTGCCATCAGCTGCCATGTCGATGTGGTCGGGATGGATGTGCGTGATGAGATAGGCATCGACATCTGCGAGCACGTCGCTTATGGCCATGGGGAGGTCAAAGATTGGCATGGGAATCTGTTCTTTCACGGGATCCAGGAGCGTGAAGGGATGGCCGGGGATATCGGCGAAGCAGCCCATCGTGCCTTTTGCTGCGAGCCACGGGTCGATGAGGAAGGTCTTGCCACTGATCGTGATGCGGAGCGTTGCGTTGCGGATCTGCTGGATGTTCATATGATTGTGCCCTTTCTATGTGTGGAATGATTGATTTCTTGCGTTTATTCTAGCCAAAATTACGCGCATGGACAAGAAATGAAACCGCTCGTCAGCGCAACGAAACTGTTGCACTGACGAGCGGTTCTTCGTAGAGGGAAAAGCAGATCAGCTGCTTGCCGTGTCGTCTGGGTGTGCGGCAAGATACGTGAGCAGGAACTGCTGGAACACGCGGGCGCTTTGCGTCGGGAGCTGGCCGCGGCGTGCAAGCAGGCAGATGTCAACACCGTCGTCTGCACCGACGGTGATCGGGCGCAGCACCGTCGAGGGATGCGCGACGAGGGAGGCGGTATAGCCGTGCTCGAGGATAATGGCCTTGTTCTGTGCGGCAAGGGACGTGAGCAGCGTTTCATCAGAAGATTCGAGCAGGATGTTGCAAGCGAGGCCTTGTGCGAGAAGGTAGCGATCGATTTTTTCACGGAAACATTGGTAGGCGCGTCCTTTGCCCGCGACCGTCTCACCCGCAAGGTCGCGGATGGTGAGGGAGTCTTTTTGCGCAAGCGGATGCGTCTGATGGAGGCGCACGCAGAATGGCGTGCGGAAGAGCGTCTGCGCGGAAAAGAGCGCCGTGTCAAACGGCGGTGTCGTGATGGCGAAATCGCCTTTGCCATGCGCGAGTGCTTCGGCCGCACCCTGATCCGTCGATTCGATGAAGCTCGGCGTGATGCCGGGGTGTGCCTCGGCAAAGGCGAGAAAAAAGTCCGCGCCAAGCCATGCGGCGATGTGGTCGAGCGCGTAGACTGTCACGACGGAGCGCCGTTGTGCCGCAAGCGTCTGCGTTCCGGCAATGTAGTCGTATTCGGAGAGGAGCTGGCGGACGTGCGGCAGGATGGAGCGCGCAAAATCCGTTGGCGCGATGCCGCTGGCTGTGCGCGAAAAGAGCGGTTGCGCAAGCTCTTCTTCGAGTTGCCGGAGCGCGCGGCTCACGCCTTGGCGCGTAATGTAGAGCTTGTCCGCGGCAGCCTGGATGCTGCCTTCGCTGTAGACGGTGAGAAAATAGGCGAGCTGCTTCTGGTTCATACGAATTTCGTTCCTTTTGTTTCTCTTCTGATTTTCTGTTGCGATTCATTGGCAGTTTCAGAATAACGGTATGGCGGCGGCCTGTCAATTCTTTTGGCGCAACAAATGCATTGCGCTTGTTACCTGGATTGTTTCTTGTGAAGAGAAACGTGTCCCTGTATACTGTAACCAACATCATTCATGAAGGATGGTTACGCGAGAGGCGGCCAAACCTTCCCGATGTTTTTTGTCGGACGATCCCCCGTCTGGCGAAGAATGGCGGGCAGGTTTGGCCATTTTTCGCGTGACGGGGAAAATGAGAGGGGATTGACGAAAGGGGAAGCGAGGATATGAAGAAGAAATGGAAATGTTTGACGGCGGCGTTGCCTCTGTTTGCGGGATTTTGCGCGAGCCCGGCGGCGCTGGCGGCGGAAAGCCCGTTTGCGGATGCACCGGCGTGGAGTTATGACGCAGCACAGCAGCTTATCGACGATGGTGTCGTCACGGGGTAGGCGGCTCGGACATACGACAAAATGCAGGTCATGACGCGTGGAGAGATGGCGCAGCTCGTCGGCCGTGCCATCTATCGGCAGGCACACGGAGAAACGAAAGACGCAGAGCTTGTGGAAAAGCTGCAGACGGAGTTTGCGCCGGAGCTCGCGGTGTATATGGCTGCGCCAGAAATGAAAAAGGAAGAAGCAAAGCCAGAACAGCCAGCAAAGGAGCCGCCCGTGACGTTCCAGGCATACGCACGCGAGCGCATCGTGTCGACGGATTATCCGGCGCCGGGCAACAAGCACCAGCAGAATTGGTTCCGCTATTTCCTCATCATGAACGGCAAGCTCGATGACAATTTTTCCGTCCATATGCGCTACGGGCAGGATGATATTACGGAACGCGGGCGCAAGGAGCTCGATGGCGGCTACAGCGGCTCAAACCTTCACTGGCTGTTCCTCGATGGCAAGATCGGTCACGAGACGAATATGAAGCTCGGCCGCCAGCCGCTCCTGCTCGGCTATGGCTTCACGGCGGACATCGGCAAGTGGTGGGATGGCGTGAGCTTCACGTGGCAGCACAAGAAGACACAGCTCAAGACCGGCTATTTCCAGCGTGGCGACGGAAGGGCGCGTGACTTTTTCATCGTTGATGCGAAACAGAAAGTCTCGCCGAAGTTCGAACTCGTCTCGTCCTACATCAAAGACTTCGGCGTCGATGCGGACGGCGGAGCACGCAGCGGCCTCAGCAACCAGTATCCGACGTCCGTGATGAGCACGGCGACGATCGGGGGCAAATGGACATTTGACAAGAATGTTGCGTTGCGCGGCGAGTTCGGCCGGAACTTCAGCTTGTTTGACAACGTGAAGAGTCATCGCCATTACGATGCCTCGAACGGTTATTTTCTCGAGCTTGATTACAAGGGCGCGGCGGCACAGCACGTCGGTTCGTGGGGCACGTGGCTCCAGTATCGTGACGGTGGTGCAGGCTTCGATCCGTTGAATAATATGACGACGCTCGACAAGACGCTTGCGATGCCGAGCGCATTGAATGGCACGCATGGCTGGGAATATGGTTTTTCCTATGTCCCAATCCACAATGTCGTCTCGACGCTGAAATATTGGAATTTGCGTTCGGACGGCATCACGCGCAACAGACCTTGCGCAGCAGCTTTCCATCGACCAGATTGCCGGCCTCATGCTGTACAGCATGCATCAGAAAGATTTGAAGCCGACGCTTTCACCAGAGCAGGAGCGCATGTTGCGCGATGACAATGTGCGCACGCTCCTGAACGCGGACACGGCAGCATCTCCTGAGACGACAGCGGCGTGGAACAACGCGATGCAGGCGTATGCCGAGTCGCTGCCATTCGCCATCCCGTGCAACACGAGCTCTGATCCGCGCAATGATGCGCGCCCGAATGGCGTGTACCTGCAAAATCTCACGGGCAAAGTCTCGCGCTGGCCGAGCAATCTCGGCATTGCTGCGACGTTCGATCCCCAAATTGCGAAACAGTTCGGCCACGTCGAGGCGATGGAGTCGCGGGCGCCCACAAAGCCAAAGCGCAGGCAGAGAAACCGACGGTCTACATCCCGATGATCTTCCGTCCGGCGCAGTCGAAACCCGTGCCGGCGGGGCGCGTGACGACGCCGGCATCGTGGCGCCTGCCTGTGAACCGCGAGCAGGTGGAAATGTTCGTGAACATCGTGACAGACGATGTGCCGACGCTCACGGATGTCGACAAGGACGGCAAACCGATGGCTTCCGTGACGGATATCGTGCGCCTCGCACCGGAGAAAGTAGCTGCTTGTGATGCCGTTTGGAATTTCATCGACAATCCGATCCCGATGGGCAACCAGCGCGAAGGCTACGGTCACGACGGCGACCGATTCGTTCCCATCTCGCTCCAGTATCAGCCGTACACGGCAGATGGTCCGCATGTGCGTCGCCACTCCATCGCGAACTATCCGGCGGAAGACCACAACTATTTCGGCCAGACATCGCAGATGTTCAACGGCACGGATTATGATGGCGTTGCCTACAGCCGTCAGGCCGTTGATGCTTCCGGAAAGAACATCCCCGTCGTGACGATCGTCAGCGAGGAAAAGCCGACGATTTTCAGCGAGATTGAACCGTTTTCGGATGCGATCCTCGTCGGCTTTGGCGTCAGCGATGAAGCGTATGCCGACATCCTCATGGGCAACGCCGAGCCGCAGGGGCTTCTGCCGATGCAGCAGCCGAAGGACATGGACACGGTTGAGGCGCAGCTCGAAGACGTGCCGCGCGATATGGAGTGCTACACGGACAGCGAAGGCCATACCTACGACTTCGCCTATGGCTTGAACTGGAAAGGCGTCATCCATGATGCGCGCATAGCCCGCTATGATGTGCCGGTGCTGCATAAAAAGTAATTTTTGATAAATTGCTGAATGATACTTGACAAAACAATAGCAACTCTACTATAATAGAAATCACAAAGCGGGATGGTTACGTTGAGTCGGCCAAACCTTCAGCAGGAGCTTTCGAATCTTCGGAGCTCGTGCAGACGGTTTTTATCCACGCTTATTTTTTTGCCGTGAAAGCGGCTCGGATGGTGACAACACGTATTTGCGTGGTTGGCCAAACCTCCAAGATTCATTCTCAATTTTTTGGAGGGACAGTTTTATGAGAAAGTATGAACAGCTCGCGGCGGACATTGTGAAGCTCGTCGGCGGCAAGGAGAACGTCATTTCGCTCGCGCACTGCATCACGCGGCTGCGCTTCAAGCTGAAGGACGAAGGCAAGGCGCAGACGGATGCCATCAAGGCGCATGACGGCGTCGTGACGGTCATCCAGAGCGGCGGCCAGTACCAGGTCGTCATCGGCAACGCCGTCGGCGATGTCTATGACGAGATCCTCGCATCGCAGGGCATCAATGGTGCCGGCGCGGCGGCAGAGGATGATGAGGCGAAGAAGGACATGAGCCTGCTCGACCGCTTCATCGACCTGATTTCGAGCGTGTTCCAGCCCGTGCTTGGCGTCCTCGCTGCAGCCGGTATGATCAAGGGCTTCACGGTGCTCCTGACGGCGACGGACATCGTCGCTCCGAAGGGCGGCACGGCGCAGATGCTCGGCATCATCGGTGATGCGTTCTTTTATTTCCTGCCGATCATGCTCGCGTACACGTCGGCAAAGAAGTTCAAGATGAACATCTTCTCCGCCATGACGGTCGGCGCGGCGCTCGTCTATCCGAGCCTCGCGAAGATCATGGGCGGCGAGCCGATGTACACGCTGTTCGCGGGCACGATCTTCGAGTCACCGGTGCACACGGAGTTCCTCGGCATCCCGGTGTTGCTGATGAACTACGCATCGAGCGTCATCCCGGCCATCGTCGCCATTTACTTCGGCGCGAAGGCCGAACGCTTCTTTGCACGTGTCATCCCGACGATGGTCAAAGGCTTCTTCGTTCCGTTCTGCACGCTGCTCGTCGTCATCCCGCTGACGCTCATGGTCGTCGGCCCAGTCGCGATGTGGGCAGGCAAGCTCGTCGGCGCGGCGGCCATGGCAATCTACAGCCTGAGCCCGGTGCTCTCCGGTCTCTTCATCGGCGCGTTCTGGCAGGTCTTCGTCATGTTCGGCCTGCATTGGGGCCTCGTGCCGGTCATGCTGAACAACGTGGCCGTCTATGGCAATGACCCGCTCGTCGTCACGTACTTTGGTGCTTCGTTCGCGCAGATCGGTGTTGTCCTTGCGATCCTCCTCCGTACGAAGGATCAGAACCTCCGCTCCCTTTCGATTCCTGCGTTCATTTCCGGTATCTTCGGCGTCACGGAGCCTGCTATCTATGGTGTCACGCTCCCACGCAAGAAATATTTCGCACTTTCCTGCGTCGGCGCAGCCGTCGGCGGCGCGCTCATCGCGTTCTTCGATGTCCGTCTCTACATCTTCGGCGGCCTCGGCATCTTCGGTTATCCATGCTTCATCGACCCGGCGACGAACAACATGGCTGGCATGTACAACGGCATGATCGCTTCGGCTGTTGCCTTCGCCGTCGGCTTCCTGCTCGTGTTCCCGATTTATCGCGACCAGAAAGTCGAGGCAGGTGACACGGAGCTTTCCGTGACGACGGAAAATGGCGAGACGAAATCCGTCGAGCGTGAGATCCTCGTTGCTCCGGTCTCCGGCAAGGTCGTCCCTCTGGCAAATGTCCCGGATGAAGCATTCTCTGCCGGCGTGCTCGGCAAAGGCATCGCCATCGAGCCGTCGGAAGGCCGCGTCGTCGCTCCTGCGGACGCGACGGTCACGACGCTGTTCCCGACGGGCCACGCGATCGGCCTCATCACGGACAAGGGCGCAGAGCTTCTCATCCACATCGGCATGGATACGGTCAAGCTCGAAGGCAAGTATTTCAAGGCGCATGTCAAGCAGGGCGACAAGGTCAAGAAAGGCCAGCTGCTCATCGAGTTCGATGTCGAGAAGATCAAGGAAGCCGGTTACCCGGTCGTGACGCCCGTGCTCGTGACGAATACGGCGAGCTACCTCGACGTTGTCCCGACGGAGGCAGGCTCCATCCAGGAGAAAGAAAACCTCATCACGGTTGTTGCATAACGATTTGCGGAAAGGAGCAGCCATTTCATGAAATTCCCTGAAAACTTCCTCTGGGGCGGCGCGGTCGCTGCGAACCAGTGCGAAGGCGCTCCAGGACATCCTGCCGCACGGCATGAAGACGCCGCCGACTGAAGAGCCGACGCCCGACAACCTCAAGCTCACGGCCATTGATTTCTACCATCGCTACAAGGACGACATCAAGCTGTTCGCCGAGATGGGATTCAAAGTCTTCCGTACGAGCATCGCGTGGAGCCGCATTTTCCCGAATGGCGACGACGCCGAGCCGAACGAGCAGGGCCTGAAGTTCTACGACGACCTCTTCGATGAATGCCACAAGTATGGCATCGAGCCGCTCGTGACGATTTCGCATTACGAAACGCCGCTGCACCTTGCGAAGAAGTACAACGGCTGGGCGAACCACGACCTCATCGGCTTCTACGAGAAATATGTCCGCACGATTTTCGCGCGCTATGGCAAGAAAGTCAAATATTGGCTGACGTTCAATGAAATCAACAGCGTGCTGCATCAGCCACTCGTTTCGGGCGGCATCATGACGCCGCTCTCCGAGCTCAGCAAGTCCGACCTCTATCAGGCGTGCCATCACGAGTTCGTTGCTTCGGCGCTCGCGACGAAGATTGCGCACGAGATGATGCCGGACGCCAAAGTCGGCTGCATGATTCTCGCGATTCCGTTCTATCCGCTTTCACCGAATCCTGACGACGTCATCCAGACGATGGAGACGGATCATGCAAATGACTTCTTCGGCGACATGCATGTGCGCGGCGAGTATCCGGGCTACATGAAGCGCTATTTCCGCGAGCACGGCATCGAGATCAAGACGACGCCCGAGGAGCTCAAGCTCCTGAAGGAGAACACCGTCGATTTCGTCTCGTTCAGCTACTACATGAGCTCGTGCATCTCGGCCGACCCGTCGAAGCAGGCGGGCGAGGGCAACATCGTGCCGGGTGTGCCGAATCCGTATCTCAAGGCATCGCCCTGGGGCTGGCAGATTGACCCGAAGGGCATCCGCTTCGTGCTGAACCGCTATTATGACCGCTGGCAGAAACCGCTGTTCATCGTCGAAAACGGTCTCGGCACGAACGACGAGCTCACAGGCGACGGCAAGGGCGGCAAGACGGTCAATGACGACTATCGCATCGAGTACCTCAACGACCACCTCGTGCAGGTCGGAGAGGCCATCGCCGACGGCGTGCCCGTCATGGGCTACACGACATGGGGCTGCATCGACCTCGTCAGCGCCTCGACGGCGGAAATGAAGAAGCGCTACGGCTTCATCTATGTCGATCGCAACAACGACGGCACGGGCACGCTCGCGCGCTACCGCAAGAAGTCGTTCTGGTGGTACAAAGACGTCATCGCGACGAACGGCGGGAGCCTCAAGGCATAAACATAGTGAGAAGCTATGCAGCATAGGGAGAAAATCATTGACAACCATGCGATTTTCCGATATGCTGAATGCATCAAAAAGTTCATAGGGCAGGCAGGGCTGACGGATCAGTGGAGCACACCACGTGTCCTGCATGCTTTTGAGAAAAGCCGACCGTCTGGGCAGAGAGGTTTGTCCGGCGGTGCGGCTTTTTCGTTTCCGTGGACAAGGCCTCTCTTTCGCGTCCCTGCACCTTGCAGGGAGAAAGGATGGTTTTCATGCGGAATCGCTGGCTCATCGCACTTTCGGCCGTCGGAATCCACATCTCGATTGGCAGCGTCTACGCCTGGAGCGTGCTGACGCGCCCCATCATGCAGCAGCTCGGATGGTCGCTTTCGGAGACGACGTGGGCGTTCTCCATCGCAATCCTGTTCCTCGGCTTCTCGGCGGGCTTCCTCGGAAAGTTTGTAGAAAAGTACGGCCCGAAACGGAGCGGCCTCGTCTCGATGTGCTTCTTCGGCGCCGGCATGTTCGGCACGGCGCTCGCGCTCCATCTCGGCAGCCTGCCGCTCCTTTATCTTTTCTATGGTGCGATTGGCGGCATCGGCCTCGGCGTCGGCTACATCACGCCGGTCTCGACGCTCGTCAAGTATTTCCCGAACCATCGCGGCTTCGCGACGGGCCTCGCCATCATGGGCTTCGGCTTCGCGGCACTGATTGCGGGCCCCGTCATGCAGCAGCTCACGGCGCGCTTCGGCCTCGTCGAGAACTTCCTGATTCTCGGCACGGTCTATATGGTGCTGATCGGCGCTTCGTCGCTCTACCTCAAGCCGCCAGCGAAGGCAATCATGCAGCAGGCATCGCAGGGCAGGGGAGTCGCGTCCGCGCAGCGCACGCCCGTCAGCCGCGACGCCAGCGCGCTTGGCGCGACGGCATCCGAAGCCATGCACACCTGGCAGTTCGGCGCGCTCTGGTGGATTTTCTTCGTCAACATCACGTGCGGCATCGGCCTGCTCGCTGTCGCGTCGCCGATGGCGCAGGAAGTCGTCGGCATGGATGCTGCGCAGGCCGCCTCGATGGTCGGCATCATCGGCCTCCTCAATGGCGGCGGCCGCATCCTCTGGTCGACGGCATCCGACTACCTCGGCCGCGGCCTCACGTACATGCTGTTCTTCGTCCTCGAAGTCGCGGCATTTGCTCTGCTCTCGGGCACGCGCGACGCCTTCGTGTTCCAGGCGCTCGTGCTTCTCATCATCAGCTGCTACGGCGGCGGCTTCTCGTGCATGCCAGCGTATCTCTCCGACCTCTTCGGCACGCGCGAGCTCTCAGCCATCCACGGCCGCGTTCTCACGGCCTGGGGCGTCGCCGGCGTCGTCGGCCCGACACTCGTCTCGCTCTTCCGCGAGCAGACGCAGGGCTACACGGCGATTCTCTTGTTCTTCGCCGGTCTCTTCGTCCTGAATTTCGCCATCGCGACCGTGCTGAAGCTGCACGGGAAGCGTTCGCTGGAAGAAAAAGCAGCATCCCGTCCATCGACGGTTTCTGCTCAGTAATCGCTCCATCGTCTCCATCATTTCCATCACACACGAAAAAAAATCCTGTCATGCGAATCTGCATGGCAGGTTTTTTTCGTGTGCCCGGCATGATGCATCTCAAGACTTATTCTTCGAACAGTCCCGTTTCCTCGTAGCTTTCGAGCCGTTCGAGCGTATCGGGATTGTGCTCTTCGAAGAAGGCGGTCTGGATCTGCATGTCGGGATGCAGGACTTTGCCTTTGCCGCCTGCGATGTCGGCGAAGCGGCAGCTGTAGATGATGGGGAAATATTTGCGGATGAAATTGCCATCTTCGTGTGCTGTCAAGGCAATGATCTGGAAGCCGAGCTGGTCGGCGATGAAGAAGACCGGGTCGAGGACGTGGTCGCTCGAGGC
>CACZFT010000047.1 GCA_902780535.1 uncultured Selenomonas sp.
GCAAAGTCTCCACTGGAGACTTTGCGTCTCTGTGAGGGAGGCTGGAGTTGCGGGATTTTAGCAAAATCAGGCAATCATTCATCCTTTTCTGCCGTGGTACAAGCACCATGGTTCTTCGGCCATGTAGTCGCCGTTGTGGTAGATGGCCGCGCGGGCGCGGCAGCCGCCGCAGACGCGCTGGTATTTGCAGGCGCCGCATCCGCCGTCGTATTTCATCGTACGGAGCTTCTGCAGCACGGCGTTGTTCTTCCAGATTTCATCGAATGGCGTGTCGCGGACGTCGCCGAGGTATTCTTTGAGATACGCGCAGGGCTGGACTTTGCCCTTCGGGCTGATGATGCAGTACGAGAGGCCCGCGAGGCAGCCGCGATGGAAGCGGCTCTTCATGCCGAGCTCGGCCGCGATGCGCAGGAACTGCGGCGCACACGTCGGCTTGAGCTCGATGGGGACGGTCTGCTGCTTCTTCATGATGCGCGTCAGGACGTCCTCATACTGCTCGGCGCGCAGGCTCTCCTCTTCGATGGTCGCCGCGCGTCCCGTCGGCACGAGGAAGAAGAAGTGGTGCGCGCGCGCGCCGATCTCGACGGCAAAATCAATCATGTCCTCGAGCTCGGGCGCATTCCAGTCCATGACGGTCGTGTGAATCTGGAATGGCAGTCCGGCCGCCTTGCAGTTCTTCATGCCATCGACCGCGCCCTGCCAGCCGCCCGGGAACGAACGGAACTTGTCGTGCTTTGCGGCGTCGAGCGAGTCGAGCGAGATGCCCATCGCGCGCGCCCCGGCCGCTTTGAGGTCTTTTGCCATCTGCGGCGTGATCAGCGTGCCATTCGTACCAAAGACGGGGAACAGGCCGAGGCCGTCCGCGAATTTCACGAGCTCGAGGATGTCCGGCCGCATCAGCGGCTCGCCGCCCGAGAAAATCATGATCTGGAAGCCTGCGCGCTTGATTTCGGTCAGGAGCTTTTTCGCGTCCACCGTCGAGAGCTCGTCCTCGGCCTTGCAGCCCGCGTCGCGGTAGCAGTGGGCGCAGTACATGTTGCAGGCGTTCGTCACATTCCAAGAGACAATGTTCATAAGCCGATCTCCTCATCCGTCAGGTAGCAGGCCGGGTCGGACGCCCAGAAATCGCCCGTGACCGCCTCGGCGCGCGTGCGGAAATTGCCGTTGCAGTGGTCGAGCCATTTGCACTTCGCGCAGCGTCCTTTCAGCAGCGGCTTGCGGTCTTTGAGCCCCGCCATGATGGGGTTCGTGACATCCTGCCAGATGTCGCCGAACGCGCGCTCGCGCACGTTGCCGAATGTATGGTGCTGCGTGAACTGGTCGGGATGGACGTAGCCCAAGGGATCGACCTCGCCGAACGCGATGCCGGAGCGGTTGCCGCCATTCATCGAGAGATACTTCATGATCTGCTCGGCCGCCGCGTCATCGCCCGCTTCTTTTGCCTTGAGGTACATATAGATGCCGTCGCAGTGGTTGTCGACGGTCAGGATTTCTTTCTGGAGGCCGCGCGCCTCGTAATCCTTCGTGCGGCGGATGATCGTGTCCATGGCCGCGCGCGATTCTTCGTGCGTGAGGTCGTCGTGCACCATGGCCTCGCCGCGGCCACTGTAGACGAGATGGTAGAAGCAGACGCGGTTGATGTTCTCGGCCTCGATGAAATCGAAAATCTTGTCGAGCTCGCGCGCATTGTGCTGGTTGATCGTGAAACGCAGGCCGACGCGCTGGCCGACGGCCACGCAGTTCTCGATGCCCTTCATCGCCTTTTCGTAGGCACCATCGACGCCGCGGAACTTATCGTTCACATCCTTGAGGCCATCGAGCGAAATGCCGACATAGCCAACGCCGATGTCCTTGATGCGCTGCGCGACGTCCCGCGTGATCAGCGTGCCGTTCGTCGAAAGCGTCGGCCGCACGCCGGCCTTTGCCGCATAGTCCGCAAGCTCGAAGAAGTCGGGCCGGATCAGCGGCTCGCCGCCCGAGAACAGCAGCACGGGCACATGGAATGCCGCGAGGTCGTCGATGAATTTCTTCGCCTCGTCCGTCGTGAGCTCGTTCTTGTATTTTTTCGCATCGGACTTCATATAGCAGTGCATGCACTTGAGGTTGCACGTCTTCGTCGAGTTCCAGACGACGACGGGGCCTAGCCCATCGGCCGCGCCATTCCGCATGGCATGCGCGGATTTCGTATAGCGCAGGCGGTCGCCGAAATAGTCCCGCGCGAACAGCAGTTTCGTCACACTGATCATAGATATGAAAAGCTCCTTATCATCAAAATAGATACGTCGTTACCCTCTCCGCCCCTTCGGGGCACCTCCCCCAGCGGGGGAGGCTTGCTTCGCCCGCATGCCGCCGAGCAGCAGGCGGAACTTCTGCTCGAAATTCTCGCGGAACGGGACGTCCGCGCGGCTGAACGCCGCCGACTGGAACGTCGAGTGCAGCATCTCCGCGATGATGGGCGCGGAAACGTCGCTGCGGATCGAGCCCTCGGCCTGCCCTTCCTCGATGATCCGGAGGAACAGGTCTTTCACCTGCGGCGCGCGGCTCGGCGCCCCGGCAGCGCCTTCCGGCTTCGCCGCCGGCGGCTTGCCCGCCCCTGCCGCCATCGGGTGGCCGCCCTTTCCGCCATGGCCGCCGACGGAGAGGAACAGCGCGAGCACATACTGGTTCTCGTCCAGGAGCTGCGCCATGAGGTGGCAGCCCTCTGTCAGCCGCTGGCTGGCCGCTTCGCCCGCGTCCTTCATCTGCGCGAGCTTGCCGGTCACTTCCCGCAGGAGATTCGCGAGGAGCTGCATGAGGATTTCCTCTTTCGACGAAAAGTAATTGTAGAACGTCCCGACGCCGAGCCCAGCCGCCTCCATGATGGCCGCGATGGATGCGTCCTTGTAGCCCTTGCGGATGAATTCCTGCTTCGCTGCCTCGAGGATGGCCTTGCGATAAACGACCTTCTTCTGCTCGCGCGTGAGCTTCTTTCCTTCCATGTGACAGCTCCTCCTTCCCCGTTCGTGAATGCTATTCATATTTTACCCTCTCCCGCCCGTCCGCGCTACCCCTTGAACAAAATTTTTTCGTTCCCGCATATTTTTCTTGACAAACGGCGCGGTGACGGATATACTATCTATTGTTGATTGCAGAGATGCAAGAGACATGGCCCAGTAGCTCAGCTGGATTAGAGTATTTGACTACGAATCAAAGGGTCGAGGGTTCGAATCCCCCCTGGGTCACCATTTGAAAATGAAACCGCCACGGCAGAGGCCGCAGCGGTTTTTTTCGTATGCGAAAGGCTAGCAACAAAAAGGCCCCCTCTAGAGGGGGCTGTCAGCGAAGCTGACTGGGGGAGTAGTTGGGAGCTGGAGACAAACAAGCATGCGCCATGTTGCTAAAGGACTTTAGCAACGACAGCATACTCGTTCGGCTACAGCATCCTACTACTCCCACCACCGCTTCGCGGTCCCCCTCCCTCTAGAGGGAGGCTGAAGTTTGAATGACTTTATCGCTTAACTTAATGACATTGCCCCTCTAGAGGGGGCTGAAACATCATTCGCCAATCGCACCATCCGGCAGCTGCGCGAGCGCGGCCAAAAGTTCTTCCTTGCTCACGGCGTAGGTGCCGAGCTTCGCGACAACGACGCCGGCGGCGAAGTTCGCGAGGAATGCGGCTTCGCGTGCCGGCAGGCCGCCGGCGAGGCCCATGGCGAAGACGGCGATGACCGTGTCGCCGGCGCCCGAAACGTCGAAGACTTCCTGCGCGCGCGTCGGGATGTGCATCGTGCGCTCATCCTGCACGAGCGAGAGACCGGCCTCCGAACGCGTGACGATGAGGTTGCGAAGCTTGTATTTGCGCATGGCGTAATGCGCGGCGCGCTCGACGGCCTCGTCCTTGTTGCGGATGGGTTCGAGCAGCACTTCGTTGATTTCCTTGAGGTTCGGCGTCAGGTAGTCCGCATGCGCGTACTTCGACCAGTTGCTGCCTTTCGGGTCGATGAGCACCGGCCGAGGCTCTCGCTGAGCTTCTGCGCAATGTAGTTCTGCAGGCGCGCGATGTAGACGACATCCGGCGGCGTCGTCTCCTCGAAGTCGAGGCGCAGCATCTGCTGGTGGCCGCCGATGACGCGCAGCTTCGTCGTCGTCGGACGATCCGTGTGGACGAGCCCGCGGAAATCGATTCCCCGCGCCGTGAGTTTCTCTTCGAGGCTCTGGCAGTGGTAGTCTTCGCCGACATAGCCCGCAATCGACGTGCGGCAGCCGAGCCGCGCGAGGTTGTGCGCGACGTTCGCCGCGCCGCCGAGCGTCTCTTTCTGCGACGTGACGTGCGTGATGGGCACAGGCGCCTCGGGCGAGATGCGGTTGACCTCGCCGTAATAGTACTTGTCAAGCATGACGTCGCCGACGACGAGGATGTTGCACTTCGCCGCACGTTCCGCGACGAACGAACTAAGTTCTTGTTTGTCCATGATGACCTCCGATACGTTCTGTTTTCTTCATTGTATTACAAGAATCCCATTCCTGCAAACAAATTTCCGCACATCAGGCCGTCTCGAGATCGACGCGCTTCTTGAAGCCGCGCCACGTCCAGAAGAAGGCAATCGTGAGCGGCACGCAGCTGCCGACCCAGGCCATCGGGTTCGCGAGGCAGGCGCCGAGGTAGCCGACCCAGCCGACGAGGAAGAACGCAGCCGCCGTGCGCATGACGAGCTCCATGACGCCCGCGACGGTCGGCACGACGCTCTGGCCGAGCCCCTGCAGCGTGCTGCGGAAGATGAAGAGCAGCGAGAGCACCCAGTACATCGAGCCGTTGACGATGAGGTACTCGTGGCCGTACGAGATGACGTCGGCCGCGCCCTCGGCATCGCCGACGAAGAGGCCGAGCAACGTGGGGCTGAAGAAGATCAGCACGATGCCGACGGCAATCGAGAACGACAGCGACATGTACGAGCACTTGCGCACGCCCTCGCCGATGCGGCGGAATTTCTGCGCGCCGTAGTTCTGCGCGGCGTAGGCCGCGATGGCGATGCCGAACGACATCATCGGCATCATGGCGATGGACTCGATTTTCTGCGCGGCGGCGTACGAAGCGACAGCCGTCGGGCCGAGCGTGTTGAGCGCGGCCTGCAGCACGACGGAGCCGATGGCGATAATGCTCGACTGGAAGCCCATCGGCAGCGCGAGGCGCAGGTGCTCCCAGTAGAGATGGCGGTCAGGCCGCCAGTCCGCCGCATGCGTGTGGAGCGCGGGGACTTTGCGCCGGATGTGGAGGAACGTCAGCACCATGCCGATGACCTGCGACGCGACGGTCGCGAGCGCGGCGCCCGGGATGCCCCAGCCGAGGATGCCGATGACGACGGGCTCGAGAACCATATTCGTCGTGAGGCCGATGGCCATGATGATTGTCGGCGTGCGGCTGTCGCCGAGCGCGCGCAGGAGGTTCGACTGCGTCTGGAGCAGCACGAAGATCGGAATGCTCAGATAGATGATGCTGATGAAAGAATACGCGCCGTCGATGATTTCCGGCGGCGTCTGCATCCAGATAAGCAGCTGGCGGCAGATGGCGACGGAGAACAAGGTCATGCCGAGGCCGATGACGACGGACAGCACGATGCAGGCCGCGCAGCTCCGCCGCACACCCACCGCATCCCCCGCGCCGAAGCGCTGGCCCGTGTAGATGGTGAGGCCGCCCGAAAAGCCCATGATGAAGCCGAGCACGAGGAACATCAGCGCGCCCGTACAGCCGACGGCCGCCAGCGCCTCGACACCGAGGAACCGGCCGACGATCAGCGTATCGACGAATGCATAGAGCTGCTGGAAGATATTGCCCGCGAGGAGCGGGAGCGTGAAAAAGAAGATGAGCCTGGCGGGCTCGCCAACGGTTAAATCTTTGGTCATGAATCGCCTTTCATTCGATGTATCTCGTCACGAGCGTGCGCAGAGATTCCTGCAGCACCGTGACATTATTGAGCAGTGCTTCCGTCTGCGGCCGCAGCTTCGTGTAGTGGAAGACGGGATGGTGCGTGACCTGATAGTCGGCCGGATACGGCGTGACGGTGATGTCCTGCTTCTCAAAATTCAGCACGGCGCGCTTCATGTGGAACGCGCTCGTCACGAGGATCGGCCGCGAAAATCCCTGCTCGCGCAGAATCTCGGCCGAGAACTTCGCATTCTGCGTCGTGTTGATGCTCTTCGTCTCAACAAAAATCATGTTCTCGGGCACGCCGAGACTCATGAGCATGCGACCTGCGATCTTCGCCTCGGCGCCCGTGTCCTCGTAGACCTGCCCGCCTGAAAGCAGGATGGGGATGCCGAGCTGCCGCTGCAGCCGCACGGCCGTCAGCAGGCGGTTCGCCGGATCAGCGCAGAGCGCGCCGACGCCGTCGACATCGGGAGAATCCGGCATCGCACCACCGCCGAGCATGATGATGACGTCGCCCTGCGGATGCTCGGGCGGCCAGTACGCCGACTCGAGCCAGCCCATCGTCTTTTCCGCGACATAGCCCGTGCAGAGCAGGTAAAAGACGAACGTCAGCCCCGCGAGGATGGCCGCGATCTTCTTCTGATGGCGTTTCTTCCACGCATACCAGGCAAGCGCAAAGAACGCCACGATGAAGCAGCCTGGCGGCAGCACCCAGCTCGCGCCGAATTTCAACAGATAGACCATGATGTCACGCTGTGCCCCCTCAAAAGAAAAAGCGCAAATTCCCACGAAAAAGAGGAATCTCCGCAATTGTATCGAACAAGTCAGTAGAAACTATTTTAGCAGACTTCCCTGAAAAAGGAAAGGCAGAGAAAAGGAGAGTTTTCCTCATGGCATTCATCGAACCGAACCCCACGCAGGCCACGGAAAAAGCAGGCGGCAAAGGCACGATCACGATCGTCAAGCTCCTGACGGACAAGGAACTCGACGGCAAGTGCGACATGTACGCAAAGGTCATCATCCCCCCGACATGCTCCATCGGCGTCCACGAGCACCACGGCAACACGGAAACGTACCACATCCTCTCGGGCACGGCGCTCTACAACGACAACGGCAAGGAAGTCACGCTCCATGCAGGCGCGACGACGTTCTGCCCCGATGGCGAAAAGCACGGCATCGAGAACGCTTCGAAGACGGAAGACCTCGTGTTCATGGCGCTGATCATCAAAAAATAAGACGATAGAAAGAACGAGAGAGCGGCCGCACATCCGTGCGGCCGCTCTCTCGTTGCATTCGCATTACCAATGGTACTTTTCGCCGCGCTGGATCTTGAACGCACGGTAAATCTGCTCGACGAGGAGCAGGCGCACCATCTGGTGCGTGAATGTCATGCGCGAGAACGACAGGCGGCAGTCGGCAGCGCGGCGGACGTCCTCCGAAAGGCCGAACGCCCCGCCGATCAGGAACGTGATGCTGCTGCGCCCCTGCACCATGAGGCGGCCGAGTTCGTCCGCGAGCTCCTCGCTGCTCTTCTCCTCGCCATAAACATCGAGGACGTAGAGATAGCTGCCTTCCGGCACCTGCTTCAGGAGGCGTTCGCCCTCGCGTTCGAGGACCTGCTGCTTCTCGGCGTCCGAAGGCGCGTCGGGCATCTTTTCCTCGTGGATTTCGCGAATCTCGAACTGCGTGAACGGCGTCAGCCGCTTCTTGTATTCTGCAATGCCGGCCGTCAGATATTTCTCCTTGAGCCTGCCTGCACAGACAATCGTGATTTTCATAGATTTTTTTCGGTGTCCTCTGGGAAATCTTTGGCCGAGCTCCGATGCGTATGATCGATGTTCGGCATGCGCAGGCCGCGCTGGAGATAGCTCCGCTGAAGGTCGAAGACCGTCTGGATCAGGCGCTCCTGCTCGGCATGGGAAAAGTCATCCTCCTCGAACTGCGCGCCGATATGGTAGACCGTGCGGCCCGTCGGCGTCGTGATCGGCGTGCAGCGCTTGACGCGGGCATGCGCCTTGAGCTGGCCGAAGCCTGGAATTTCCGGAATGGCAATGGCAATGTTCGCCGAAAGCAGGACTTTCTCATCGTTGACGAAGGAAAGACCGCCGCCGCTGATGTCGACGAGCGTCGTGGCCTTCGCCGTATGCAGGCTGCCATGGCCGCCCGGCAGTCGGACGGCGAGCGGCAGCTCGAGCGGCACGCGGACGAACTCACGCATCTGGATGCGTGAGACCGTCTCCGGCTTATCGAGGAACCACTGCTGTTCCGGCAGGCGCGTCGAACCGCGGAACCCCGCCGGAAAGCGGTAGACGCAGCCATCCCCCGCGACGGCGCAGGCGATTTCCGTGCCTGCATCCGGCGACGAGAGAAAGTCCTTGACCGGGCATTTGAGCTCGACAGCGAAATAGCGGAGCGCGAGCTCGATCAGGCGGCCCTGCATGATGCGCAGGCCGTCCTCCGCATCCTCGTCAGGGATGCCGAGATGGACGAACTGGCCGGGACGAAGGACTTCATCGGCGCGCTTGGTTTCTGCGTTATCTGGCATAGGTCTGACTTTCTTTTATACAATCTGCTCCCCATGATACAGCTCGCCGCCGATGTTCGGGGCGACACCGTAGCCCTTCGCCCAGGCCGTCTTGTACTTGATGGCCTGCGCATGGATGGAATCGATGCGGTTGATCTGCTTCTTCACCGCGCCCGGCACGCCGACGACGAGCGAGTTCGGCGGGATGACGGCGTTTTCCTTGACGAGCGCGCCCGCTGCGGCCGATCTTTGCACCCGTCAGCACCGTCGCGTTCATGCCGATCAGGACATTGTCGCCGACCGTGCAGGCATGGACGATAGCGCCGTGGCCGATCGTCACGTAGTCGCCGATGATGCACGGGCCGTCATTCGCGACATGGAGGCACGCGCAGTCCTGCACGTTCGACGCCTCGCCGATGCGGATGTAGCTGACATCGCCGCGCACGACGGCGCACGGCCAGAGGCTCGAATACTTTGCCATCTTCACGTCGCCGAGCACGACGGCGCCCGGTGCGATGAAAGCCTCCGGATCGATTTCCGGATATTTTCCAAGGTAGCTGTCATTGGGAAGTGTGTACATGATACGATTCTCCTTTTTATATGTTATTCATGTTCCTCCAGCAGTTTCACGATGCCCGGCTGCGTGATCTTCCACGCGCCGGCCTCATGCGAGAACAGCGCGGGGAGCTTCACCTGCACGCGCGGGGCATCCTTTTCCTCGAAATTCGAGGCGAACGTCTCCTTCATGCCGCCCTTCTCGTGAAGGTTCTTCGTGTAGCCCTTCACGGGGTTCGGGACGATGGCGAACTGCTTGTCCCCCTCGCCGATGGAGAGCGCCCAGTAAGCGCTCTTCGCCGCCTGCGCGACCTCGACGAACTTCGGCGCGGGCTTGCCGCCCTCCTGCGCGGCCGGGTCGAGGCAGATGAGCCCTTTGAGCTGGTGCAGCGCGAAGAAGCGGTCGCATGCCTCCTGGCTCTGCGGGCCGTCGAGGCTCGCCGCGAGCAGGTTGTAGTCCGCGAGGAAATCGTCCCAGGGATTGCCCGGCTTCTTCGGCGTCGGATCCTTTTTCGGCTCCTTCGGCACGAGCTGCTTCTCGAGCGATGCGACGCGCTCCTTGAGCTTCGCGACATCCTCCTCGAGTTCCGGGACTTTCCCGGCCGGTTCTTTCACCCCGCGCACGCCGACGAGCGCGAGCGCCCCCGCCACGAGCGCCAGGAGCGCCGCGACAAAGGCCAGTACGATCAGAAATTCCATGGAAAAAACCCCTTCCAAAAGAATACGAAATCGATGTTCGATTGACCGCCTTTATTGTAGCATAAAAAAAGGACAGTTGCACCTTTTTCGTGCACCCCAACCAAGTCAATCTGGCAAGGAAGGGGGTTATACCATGCCTATCAAACTCTTTTTGACATGTCTATCTTATCACAAAGCATAAGGAAGTGCAATAAGCTGACATGGTGCACTGCCTCAGCGGATGAACACGACGTTCGTCGCATCGAGGAAGCCCGTCGCGCCGTTCTCGATGAGGACGCGGTTCGCGTCGGCAACCGAGAGGACCGGGTTCGCGCCGTTGTCGAGACTCACAGCCTTGACGACGAGCGGATTCGAACCAGCGCGCGTTGCGCGGCTCATATCCGTCGTGTAGCCTGCCATGCCGCCCGAGACGACCTTGTCATAATCGAGATTCTTGTAGCCATAGATGGCCTGGCCGTTCGCGTTCTTGATGACCGGGCTCATGGCCGGCTTCAGGCCGAGGCCGCGGCAATCCACGATAAGGCCCGTGTAGCCGCCGATGGCCTGGCCGGAAGGAGCGGATGCTGCAGAAGAACCATGCGTCGGACGCGTACCTGCCGTGGACGTCGACGGCGTCGTGCTCGGCACCGTGACGGACGGCGTGCTCGGCGTCGTCGCGCCCGTGCCGACCTGGACATGCACATCCACCGTCGTCGGCGTGCTCGGCGCAACGGAAGCCACCGGCTGCGGGAAGCTCTCCTGCTGTGCCGGTTTCTCGAGCACGGCGCTCGCGAGAGAATCCGAGACGCCGAACATGGAAACTTCCATGTTCACGATGTAGCCGCCGTCCGACGTCGCTTCTTCAGAGACGACGCGCGCACCCTGCACGAGAGCGGAGACCTTCGTCTTCACGACATCGTTCGTGACCATCATGTTCTCGACCGTCGTCTCGCCATCGACGTTGACGCCCTTGACGATTTCGGCGATCTGACGGTAGCCGTCAACGACGGCCGCGCGGCGCGCGAGCATGCGGGCCTGTGCCGCCGTGCGGGCATTCGCCGGAGCGACGCCCATGCCCTGGACGGTAATCTTCTGATCCGACCAGTCAACGCCGGACGTGGCAGCGAACGCGCTCGCTGCTGTCATGACGATGAGCAGCGCCGCCGCGAGGAGCGCCGTCATCATGCGGGAAATGCATTTCATAATTTCCTACCCCCTGAATCTTTGTCTGCCTTGAACAACTTTGACAACTTCATTTTCTTCATTATAATCGTCACTGTGCAAATTGTCCATAAACATTCGATGGAAATCTGCTGTTTTCCTGATGAGAGGAAACAGCGTTCAGTTCTTCTGCCAATACGTCAGTGTCTTATCCTCCAGCTGGCGGGCTGCATTGAGACCGGCCTTGTAGAGGAAGAACTGAATGGCGTCCTTCTCATCTTTCTCGCGCATGGAATATGTCTCGCGGAAATCCGCATATGTCGTTCCACATTCCCCCTTCAGCATGTCGATGCCGCAGAGATAAATCGTTCCATTCACGGTAGTACCATCTGCATCCTTCGTGATGCCCGAAATATCGACTTCTCCAATGACGGCCGTCGTGATTTCGGGGAAGTCCTGATGCAGGACACCGCGCACAGACGACAGGAACACCGCGCAGTCTTCATTCGCATGCGCATCCAGCGTCCCCTTCAGCTCATCGAGCACATCCTCTCTGGCAAACCCGATATTCTCGAAGGTATCTCCGAGCGCTTTCGTCGCATCGCCCTGGGCCGATGCCTGCTGATCCGCCGGAAGGCCGCGAACGCGGAGCAAGAAGCCCGTCTGGGAATCGCCATGCTGCCGCTGCAGAGCACCGACAGCCTCCCGGACATCCGCATTCATGCGAGCCACCTTGACCGGCACGCTGCTATAAAGCTGCAGCTCTGTACCGGCATTCTTCTTTGCCTTCACTTCCGGCGTCCCAGCGTAGGATTTGAACTCCCCCAGGATTCGCTGGTAAACGCTGGATGCGTCTGCATTCGGCATCATCATCTTTGACAGGACTTTTTCAACGGCTTTCTTCTGTGCATCAGCCGTTGCCGCCTGTGCATTCCCGCCAGAGGAAACACCGCAGGCTTTAACAGGGATGACAGGCGGCGGCGCTGCTTGTGCCGTTTGGACGCCCCAGCACCCAAAAATATATGCTGCCAGCAAGACCAGCCACATCTTTTTCAACAGAATCACCTCAGAATGTCAGATACATCTTCGTGCTTCCCATGGCATTCTCATCCGTATTTCCTTCTTGAATGCCTGAAACCTTCTCAAGCATCTTTTGTTTGAGAGTTTCCGCCGAGCCTTCGCCTTCAACAAAGAGCTTGAAAATCCCTGCACTCGTAAACGAACTCCGAATAATCCGGCAGCCAGACTGCTGGAGTGCCTGCCGGATTTGTTGCGGCTGTCCTGCACGATCCGTGATGCCACTGACCAT
The DNA here is from genome assembly GCA_902780535.1 of uncultured Selenomonas sp. GTDB lineage: Bacteria > Bacillota > Negativicutes > Selenomonadales > Selenomonadaceae > Selenomonas_C. The sequence continues at coordinate 12,133 of CACZFT010000047.1, forward strand.
GATGACCGTTTTGAAATGCTGCGTACCGCCCCGCGTCATGTCCTGCGCTGTCAGCAACGCTTTCTGCCCCAGCGAATCTACGGCATGGCGCGTCGCAAGATCCTGAGCTTTTCGGATGGCAAGCTCGCGATCTGCATCCACGGCGGTATAGTAATCGTCGAAGGTGTTCACTTCCGAAGTCGCAAATCCGATGAGTTCAAACGACGCATGCACGGTCGCCTGGTAAAAACCGTTCACGGACTTCACGCTTGTTACAGAAAGCGTCCCGCGAAGAAGGGAATTCGCATCTTCTTGTTCATTGCGCGCCAGTCTGCGGATATTCGCACTGACGGCCGGGTTATCAAGATCCGTTTGTGAATCCATGTAAGACTTCGCTTCATCTGCGCCAGAAACCTTGAAGCCTGCATCTTCCATCTTGCTCTGGATATACTTCATGAGGCTGTCAGTTACGATGAGTTTTCCTTGTTCGTCTCGCCCCGTAACCGCCACAACGATGCTCGTCCGATCTTCATCATCTTGCTGATGCTGCGCTTGCAAGCGCCCGTACAAGTCATCGACCGCAGTCTTGATTTTTTGATCGCTTGCCGTCAAATCCATCTTGACGCAGTAAATCGACCCTTGCTGCCATTCTTTGACAATCTTGTTTACCTGCACATATCCATCTGACTGCGCCAGGATCTTGTCAGAAACGACCATGCCCATGCTCGTCTCTGTCGAGCTCGTCACATGCACGCCGACCTTCATTTCCACGAAGGTACGCATGGCATCCTGCATCGCATCGGAGCGGGCTTTCGCTGGATTCGACGGGTCGATGACAGCCTGTCCTTGCACCACTTCAGCAAAGCAGGCGGACGGGCTCCAGAAAAACAAAGCTAGAACCAGCAGCAACGGCAGCCAGCAGAATCTCTTTGCCTTCCTCATCTCATTTTCCCTGCTTTCCCATCCGATCTGCAAGGCCGATCAGGACCTTCGTATAAATATCCTTCGCATCCACATCGACGGAATTTCCTTTTCCAGCACCTTCTAGGTACATCTGGACGTCATATGCATCTTCCGTCCGCTTCTGACCATTTCGTGTTTCCGTCAGCCAAGCCTTATATGCCACATCCTTGCGGACACCAGAGGGATCTTTGCGTTGAACCTCTGCCCAGTTCGCCCCCGAAAAGTCGAGATTGATTTCATGCTTCGGCTTTGCCATCTCGAACGTCCGCTCGCCATTATCGCTGCGCAGCTGCATCGCATAAAGGCCTGCTGTCACATCCTTTGCATAAGCAGCAGATGTCCCCGGCGGCAGCATGACGCATCCGTTTTTCTTCTGGAACGCCTCTGTATAGAAATTGCCAATGATGTTCCGAATCTCGATGTCATGCCCATGGAAGACCTGCTGGGCTTTCTTCGAACTGATGCCAACATCGACGACCTGGTATGTTTCCGGCGTCATCTGCTTTTCCTCCCAGTTTTTCAGGACTTTCTTTGTCGAGGAAAAATCCAGATGGTTCTTGATCATATTGACCGTGATGTCGGCGTAGGCATCGGCCTCCTGCTGCCTCGTGATCGGCGAAGTAATCATATGTTTGGCATCCGCGCCAATGATCGTGTAAGAATTGAGTGGCAGGATGGTCAGGACGCGCCAGCTCTCATTTGCATCAGCCCCTGTGCTGCAAACAGCAATTCCAAGACTGCTCGTTACGAGTGCCTTGTAGACATCCTCAACACCCACATGATAGTGTGTCGTGAAAGCATCATCCATCAGCACTATGGGGACAAGGCCAATCGATGACGTATCAGAATAATCATCCTGAATGGCATTTGCCTGTACATCATTCGAAAACTTCACTTCAAACGGGAGCTTCTTCTGTGCCTGCAAGCTCTTCAATTCATCCGTCAATGCCTGGCAAATCTTCTGCTTGACGCCAGCAGACTGCAGCAAGCCATCCCGATCGGACGAAATGGTATAGACATCCGGCACCCAGTTCGCCTGCATGCGTTCCGCCTTGGCCGAAGCAATGCTGGACCCTGCCAGCAGGAATGTGCCCAGCGCCATCGCGAGGCATTTCCTGAGCAACAATCTTCCTCTCTTCATCGTATCCCCCCGCACGCCAGTATCATTCTGCCCCCATGGCATTTACTGAAGCCTGAACATCCTTTTTGCTCGGTTCTTTGATATTGTTCACCTTGTCATATGCCCTGCGCGCATCATTACGGTCTTTGATGCAGGAGCGAATGAATCCCATGACTTGCTTTGCATCTTTCAAGGCACTTGTATATTCATTCAGCTGCGCCTTGATGTCATCCAGATTCTTCGCCTGCTTCAAGCCTTTCGCCGTTTCTGACGTCAGGAACGCTGCGTCACGCGCTGCCATTCCACACCAAAAAAGCGCTCTTGCATTATCGCCCTTCGCCCAGCGCATCTGCTGCTCTGCCTGAGCCTTCATCGTCTGATTGTTCGATGATTCGATGGTAGCGAGCGCAAGCTTCAGATCATCATGACTGATCCGTGGCGTGCTGGTTGCGATATAAACATCATTCATACTGCCATGGCCGCTATTGAGATTGTTGGCCACGGCACCCATCGCCTGATAGTTGCCCTCGTTAGCACGGTCTAGCGCCACGCCAATCTTGTACTCAGACGCAGCGAACGAACCTGTCGCAAGCATTAGATGGTGAATCATATCATTGCGATGGCTGTTCAACCCATCATAATTGATGTCCAGTGCTTTGTTCAGTCCTTCTTTGACGCCGTCCTTCACGGCCTTGGTTGCATCATGCTTGAAAGCGTCAGCCAATCCACTGAACATGCCCGCTTCCGCACGCTGCAGACCAAAAAAGAGTCCCCGCTCGTAGTGCCGGTCTGGACGAACTGCCCAGAGACGGCGACTACAGTCGCAAGGACTCCTGACGTGATGAGTTTCTTCTTATCCATTGTAAAGACCCCAATCCTTTGTCAAAAGACATTTTTCTTTTCTTCTATGTATTTTAACAAAGATAGGATATTACGTCAAGATATTCTTTATTATTTGAACCAGTTATATTTCTTTTTCTAGGACACAGCAGCATTCATGTGGAACCTTTGCCTCATTCCATCATTTTTCTTCCATCCGCACGATTCTGCTTCTCAGTTCTTGATCAGCGCCAGCACGGCGTCCACGCGCTGCTTCTGGGTCTCATGGGCAGTCAGGACGGCCTGGGTCAGAGCGGTGAGCTGGTCTGCCTGGGCGTCGTCTGGATGGGCGACGCAGTATTCCATGTAAGCAATCATCGCTTCGTTCTTCTCGCGGATGCCGTCGAAGGCATCCGTGAATTTCTCGCGCTCGCCGACGCTATAGCCTTTGAGTCCTTTCAGCGGGTCTTCCTTCGCCATCTTCTCGTTGAGTTTTTTGAGCTCCTTGATGGCGTCCGCTTCTTTGGAAAGCGCCGCCTTCTTCTGGTCGGGCTTCGTCATGTCGCGCGTCAATTCCTTGCTGAGCTCGTTGTAGATTTTTTCGGAAGCCTCGCTGTATTTCGCGAAGACGTCTGCATATTTTGAAGCTGTGGTACCACGCCCAGCATGAGACTGGACAGCGTTGCCATTCTTGCTGCCCTTCGGATTGTCAATGCTGATGGCTGTGCCTGCGGGAGGCGTGTAGTTCGATGGCTGGTTGCCGCGTTCCATAAGTGCCTTGACATGTTTGTACAATTGAAGGTCACGTTTGTCGAGTGCTATCTCAGCAGCATTTTTATTATAACGATTCTTTGCATATACATTGGCTCCGCGATCTGCCAGAAGATCCATCAAAGCGTAATCGCGACCGTCAACTGACTCGACAAAAGGAGTTTCCTTATATTTATCTACAACTTCCAGATTGATGCCCTGATCAATAAGATACGTAGCGATTGCTATATCATCGGAACTAGGTCCACCGTTCCAAGCCAAATATGCCAGCACAGTCAAAGCATTCCCCTTTAACTCATATGGAGAAGTAGAAATCGCGTTAATATCTGCGCCCCAATTATGCAGATACTGAATCAACTCCAATCCCATATGTCTTCTATATCTTCCAATCACTAAATTTAAATATGGAATATAGTCCCCATTAAATTCATAATATCCCGTCGGATCAGCACCGTTTTCCAACAGTAATTGCATGATTTCACGATCCTGATTATAAAGTGCTACCGCTAACGGTGTAACTTCGCCCCCTCTCTCATCATAAACTCCATTCACATCAAGTCCAGCATCAATCAAATCCTTTACGGTCGCATAGTCTCCATCATGGATTGCCAGCATCAGTAATTTTTGCTCTTCGTTCGGCGTTTTATACCAATGGTGTGCCGCATCTACCGACGAATACATCGCCTCCGCCACCGGCGCCGGCTTTCCCGGTATCCCCGCCACGAGCACGCCTGCCGCGACGAGCCCTGCGCAAAGCAGCTTCCATTTCCTTCCAGTTCCTTTCATCGTCCCCACTCCTGTCTTTTTGTCGTTTCACATGAAATGTTCGACTCTACCGTAAAAATTACGCCGCAATTCGAAAAAATCCTCTTTCCCTCTCGCTTTTTCGAAAAAATATGCGATAATAAAAGGAGAGTTCATATCAAGGGATGGAGGAATCATCGATGAAGAAATCACTTTCACGGAAGATCGCCGTGGCGGTCACGGCTGCCGTGCTCGCGACGCCGCTCAGCATGGGCGCTGCGCCGCAGACGGCCGAGGCTGGCTTCTCGCTTGGCAGCATCGCGGGTGCTGTCATCGGTGGCGCAGTATATTCAGCCGAGCTCAACAAGGAACTCAATTACATCAACGACACGGAAGAAGGACGCAACGCCTATTTCGAGCAGATGCAGAAAAACGACGGCGTCTGCACGGACTGGGCGATCAACAGCCATGTCGACAACATCATGTCAAACCTCATCAGCGCCGTCGGCCAGGTCGACGGCTCCATTTACGACAAACCGTTCCAGTATTTCGTCAACAATCAGGAAGACTTCAATGCGTATTGCACGCTTGGCCACAATATGAGCATCAATAAAGGCGTGTTCACCCTGACGGAAAACGATGCGGAAATCGCCGTCGTGCTCGGCCATGAGATGGGACATGGCATGAAAGACCATCCCGTCAAAGGTGCGAAGCGCAAGCTCGGCCCGGCCGTGCTCGCCTCGGCAGCCAACAGCGTCCTCGGCAACATCGCCGCGAATCTCTGGGCGAACAACGGCATCACGAAGCCGATGGAATGGGAAGCCGACAATCTCTCGTTCGAATACATGACGCACACGAATTATAATCCGGGCGCGACGGCCGCCATCTGGCAGCGCGTCATCGACCAGTATGGCGACAACAACTCTCCGTGGACGGCGCGCATCTCCGACCATCCTTCGAACAGCGCCCGCCGCGACAACTATGAGAAAAAGCTCGAAGAGTACAGCGGCGGCCATGTCAGCGTGACGAAGGACGGCATCGTGAAGGTCAACGACAAGGAGTTCTGCATCCCGGCCGCGACGAGCACGATGAGCAGCCATGAGCGCGCGTTCTTCGTGCAGGGCAATCTCGCGGCCGCGTACCACAACGGCCACAACACCTCGGCCGCCACGGTCGATGGCTCGACGGTAAAGCTCGGCGCCCAGCCGATCATCACGTGCGTCTCGGGCGATGAGGACGCCCAGACGCTCGCCGACCGTCTGAACAAGATCAGGGACGCGAAGAAGTAACAGCATAGAAAATACAAGAAACGCCGCGAAAGCATCAAAGATGGTTGTGATGCTTTCGCGGCGTTTCTTGCGTTTGTCAGGCTACAGTTTTAGCGGCTTCCGTTGAATTTACTGACATGATTCCTCGGTTGCATCGAGCGTGCCCGCTTCTGTCGTCTGGAGGCTCGTGCCGGCATTCTCGCCGGCATTGGCTGGAACGAAATGCCCGGAGGCAATAAGCATGGCGACGAGGACGCTCGCAGCCGTAAAGTTCTTCTTCTCCATGGTAAAGACCCCCCATTCCTTTTCTGGAAATATATCTTTTTTCTATGCCATATTCTAACAATCATTGGGTCTCTTGTTAATATATCTTTTGTATGTATACATATCGTCATGATTTTATTGAAGCATGTCTTCTAAGCAACAGAAAACTGCGGAAACAAAAAGCTCCCTCGCAAGGAGGGAGCCCGGTGCTGCAAACAGCGGCTCAGAATGCCGGAACGACGGCACCTTTGTATTTCTCGTTGATGAAGTTCTTGATCTCGTCGCTGTGGAGGACTTTGATGAGCGCCTGGATCTCCGGGCGGTTCTCATCACCTTCGCGGACAGCGATGATGTTGACGTACGGGCTCGTGCTGTCTTCGATGAACAGAGCGTCTTTCGTCGGATCGAGGGGCACCTGCATCGCGAAGTTCGAGTTGATGATGGCCGCATCGACGTCATCGAGCGTACGCGGCACCTGGGCAGCTTCGACTTCCTGGAACTTGAGATTCTTCGGGTTCTCCACGATGTCCTGCACCGTGGCCTTCTCGCCGACGCCGTCCTTGAGTTTCAGCAGGCCGGCTTTCTCAAGCAGGAGCAGCGAACGGCCGCCGTTCGTCGGATCGTTCGGGATGGCGATGGACGCGCCGTCTTTGAGCTCGTCGAGCTTCTTGACTTTATGGGAGTAGATGCCCATCGGCTCGATGTGGACGCCGGCAGCGCTCTTGAGCTTGACTTCCTTGTGCTCGTCCATGAAGTTCTTCAGGTACGGCTCATGCTGGAAGTAGTTGGCGTCGAGCTCTTTGTCGTTGAGCGCGAGGTTCGGCTGGACGTAGTCGTTGAATTCGACGATCTGGAGGTCGATGCCCTCCTTGGCGAGCAGCGGCTTCGCCTGCTCGAGGATTTCGGCATGCGGCACGGCCGTCGCGCCGACTTTGAGCGTCTTGGCGCCCGAGGACGACGTGACCGTCGAGCTTGAACCGGAGCTGGAGCTCGTGGCCGCCTGCTGTCCGCCGCAACCGGCGAAAGCGAAGACGAGGGCGACGAGCGTCGCGATGAGTGCGAAAACTTTCTTCATAAATACTTCCTCCCTTTTTTGGTTACTTTTTATTCAATCTCTTTGCGAGGAGATTGCCTAGGAACTGCACGAGCTGCACGAGCACGATGAGAATGATGACCGTCGCGATCATGACGTCGGGACGGAAACGCTGGTAGCCGTAGCGGATGGCGAGGTCGCCGAGGCCGCCGCCGCCAATCGCGCCCGCCATCGCGGACTCGCCGACGAGGCTGATGACGACCGTCGTGAGCTGCTGGATGATGCTCGGCATGGCTTCCGGCAGCAGCACGCGCCGGATGATCTGCACAGGCGTCGCGCCCATCGAGAGCGCAGCCTCGACGAGGCCGTACGGCACTTCCGTCAGGCTCGTCTCGACCTGCCGCCCGATGAACGGGATGGCGGCGATGACGAGCGGAACCATAGCGGCCGTCGTGCCGATCGCACTGCCGACGATGAGGCGCGTGAACGGGATGATGGCGACCATCAAAATGATGAACGGGATGGAGCGCACGGCATTGACGACGCCGCCGACGGCCTTGTTGAGCGCGGGCGCTTCGAGGATGCCGCCTTTTTTCGTCGTCTGCAGCAGTACGCCGAGCGGCACGCCGAGGAGCGTCGCGATAATCATCGAGACGGCGACCATGTAGACGGTCTCGCCGAGCGCTTTCGTGAGGAGATCAACCATTCCTGCGGACATAGCCGATCACCTCCTCCTTGAGATCCTGCGCGCGCAGGTAGTCCATCGCGGCCTCGACGCTCGCGTCGGGCCCCGTGACGCCGATGATCATGCGGCCGAACGGCGTCGCCTTGATCTGGTCGAGGTTGCCGAACAGCATCGTTGTCTCGACGTCGGGGAATTTGCGGATCATGCCCGCGAGCACGGGATCGTCAGCGCTTTCGCCGAGGAACGTCAGGCGCAGCAGCAGGTAGCTGCCCGGCGTCTTTTCCTGCGAAATGGCGCTGCCGCGGAACGCGGCCGGCAAGTCGTTCGAGAGCAGCACGCTGATGAATTCTTTCGTGATCGGCTGCTGCGGATTCGTGAAGATGTCAAAGACCGTGCCCTGCTCGGCGATGACGCCCTTGTCGATGACCGCGACCTTGTCGCAGATGTCCTTGATGACCTGCATCTCGTGCGTGATGACGACGACGGTCAGGCCGAGCTTCTTGTTGATGTCCTGAATCAGCGAAAGGATGGCCTTCGTCGTCTGCGGGTCGAGGGCGCTCGTCGCCTCGTCGCAGAGCAGGACTTTCGGATCGCTCGCGAGCGCGCGGGCGATGCCGACGCGCTGCTTCTGTCCGCCGGAAAGCTGCGACGGATACTGGTGCGCCTTGGAGGCTAATCCGACGACGCCGAGCAGTTCCTCGACCTTTGCCTTGATGGTGCTTTCGTCCGTGCCGACGAGCCGCAGCGGGAACGCGATGTTGTCGTAGACCGTTGCCGAGGAGAGCAGATTGAAATGCTGGAAAATCATGCCGATGCTCTTGCGCACCTTGCGGAGCTCGCTGTCGCTCATGGCCGTGAGCTCCTGGCCGTCGACGGTCACGGTGCCGCTCGTCGGCCGCTCGAGCATGTTGATGCAGCGGATCAGCGTCGACTTGCCCGCGCCAGAAAGGCCGATGATGCCATAAATCTCCCCGCGCCCGATGGTCAGATTGATATCCTTCAGCGCATGCACCGGCCCAGCCGGGCTGTCATACGTCTTGACGATATGCGAGAGTTCGATCAAATACGATCACTTCTTTCGTCTCACAACAAACATAGTATTGTGATATGTTTTGATGATAGCATGGAAGTGTGACGTTGTCAACCAGTCCACGCTGAAAAATATTATACCACAGGAAGAAGCGGCAAGCATACAGCAAAAACGGATGCACGCAAAGCTTCCACGTTTTAACGACGCCATGATAAACAAAAAGGTATACACAGCAACGATGATATTTCCCATGCTGCAATGAGAACAGACGGCATGAGGCTGAGTATTTTCCGGCGCCTCGTACTTGTGCATAAAACTGGTCTGGCCTCTCTTTTGCAGAGGCTTCCCCCATAACTGTGGGTAAGCCAGCATGAAAAAAGAAATCACTTGCACGCTCTGCTATAGTAGAAGCTGCTAAACAAACTGCCTTCGCAAA
>CACZFT010000048.1 GCA_902780535.1 uncultured Selenomonas sp.
AGGTAGCCATCGTCGTTTGATTTTTTCACGAGGCGCTGTGCGATAAGATAGAGCCCAGAGCTCCCGTGGCTGATGATATTTTTCAGTTCTTGCTCAAGACGGTCTTCGATGATTTTCGGTAGGGTTTCGCCGTAGAGAGCTTTCGCGCGATGGTAGGACATCGTGCGGACTTCTTCATCCGCACCGGGAATTTTCGGCAAATAAAGATCATCTGGGATGGGCTTGAAACGCTCGATGCTTTCGGCAATCTTGCGCGGATTCGTCACGACGGACTCATAGGCGAGCCCCGGGCCGAGGTAGTCAAATTCCGCAAGCATCTCCTCTGTCGTGCGCAGGTAGAACGGCGGTTGGTACTCAGCATCGTCAAATTCCTTGCCCTTCAAGATGATTGCGCGGTAAATACTGTCCTCGGGATTGATAAAATGGACATCGCACGTCGCAACGAGCGGTTTGCTGAGTTTCTTTGCGAGGGTTGCGACCTTGAGGTTTATGTCGCGCAGGTCGTCGTCCGTCTGGATGTCGGGGAACATGTCGCTGCGCTTCAAGAAATCATTGTTGTGAATTGGCTGGATTTCGAGATAATCATAGAACGCGGCGATCTTTTCCAATTGCTCGTCCGTCTGATGCTCCTCGATGGCGCGAATAAGTTCACCAGCTTCACAGGCCGAGCCGATAATAAGTCCGTCACGGAATTTCTCGATGAGAGCTCGCGGCAGGCGCGGTTGACGATGGAAAAACTGCAGGTGTGAGAGTGTGACGAGCTGGTAAAGATTGCGCAGGCCAGTCGGATTTTTTGCGAGCAGAATGATATGATTCACATGTTTCTGCTTGTAGTCATCGCCGACAAGATAGCCTTCCATGCCATAGATGACTTTGATGTTGTTTTTGCATTTGCCAAGCGCTTTCATCGCGTCCGGGAACGCCTGCACAACACCGTGATCCGTGATAGCGATGGCCGGCCACCCCCAGCGGTCAGCCGTGAGCACTAGGTCTTCGACAGAATCGACGGCGTCCATCGCGCTCATCGTCGTATGGGCATGGAGTTCGACGCGCTTCTCCTTCGCCGTATCTTCACGCTGTTTGACCTTGCCTTGCGGGTTCCATCTTTTCAAAACAATCGCTCCTCTCTTGCTCTTGCATGAAGAATTTCTTTGGCTGCTATCATAGCAGACGACTACGGACAACTATGGGACAGGTCACATGATAAAATCTCATCCATACAAGGATTCCTTTCACTCATGTAGAATCTTACAAGAGAAGAACAACAGGCAGGGAAACATCATGGCTGACACAAAAGCAAAATTCTACCACATCCTCGAAATCCTCTGGGACACGGACGAGGAACATCCGAAAACAGCGGCGCAAATCGGTGAGCTCTTGGATGCGCGGTATGGCATCGCGGCGGAGCGGAAGTCCATCTGCCGCGACATCAACATCCTGCGGGACGAGTGCGGTTTCGATATCACTCTTTCGGCAGACAACAAGGCAGGCTTCTACCTTGCGAGCCGTCCGTTCGAGGATTGGGAATTGAATTTCCTGATGGATGCCGTTCTTTCTTCCCGTGCACTCTCGGAAAAGGATGCGCACAAGCTGGTGGACAAGCTGAAGCGTCTGGGAAGCAAGGCGAGCTGCGAACTGCTTGCCGCCATCACGCCGCTGCCACCAAAAATGGCGGCGGACAAGCGCTTGGTGAAGTACGGCATCGACACCGTGCTCAAAGCTATCCGCGCGGATCGGCAGATCGCATTTTCATACCTCACGTTTGATACCGACAAACAGCAGACGCCGCGCAGGAAAGAGGCGTATCAGGTCAGCCCCTATGCGCTCGTCCGCAAAGGCGATTTCTACTATCTCATCTGCAACTACAGCAAATACGACAACTTGAGTTTCTATCGGCTCGACCGCATGGGGCACATCGAGCTCCTTCCCGATATCAAGCGGAAGCCGCTCCGTGATTTCGTTGGCATGCATGAGCGCGCAGGATTGAGCGATTTCGTGCATCATGCGCTCTATAGCTTCACCGGCGAACCCGTGGAGCTCCGGCTGGAGATTCCAACCTATGAAATCAGCGACCTCATCGACACGTTCGGGAGCGAAGTCACCCTCCAGAAAATCGACGAGGATTCCTTTGAGGCACGCATGACGGTGCAGGATGGAGCAGGGCTTTACTTCTGGCTTTTGCAGCGCGCGGACAACGTGAAAGTGCTGTCGCCGCCATCCGTGCGCGACCATCTCGTCGAGCTGCTGAAAAACACGCTGGCGCAATATGAATCTTCAAAGGAGAGACAATGAAGTAAGAATTTGCAGAGAAAGCTGGACAAACGTTTCCAGCCGTGTTATACTTCATCTAGTCACGTCGGGAACGACGAACGAAAATTACAGCTTTTTCTTAGAAAGAGTGGGTGCCTGCCCACTCTTTCTATTATGTATGGACAAATTCAGCACGGCAGGAGGTGCTATATGAGCAAGCAGCAAGTAGAAAACGACGTCATGGCGATTGCCGAAGAGCTTTTGAAAGACCAGAGCGAGATCGAGCTCGTCGATGTCGAGTATGTCAAGGAACGCGACTGGTATCTGCGCGTCTTCATCGACAAGGCGGGCGGCATCGAGATCGATGACTGCCAGGCGCTCAGCGAGCGGCTCGAGAAAGTGCTCGATGAGAAAGACATCATCGAGGGCAGCTACATCCTCGAGGTCTCGTCGCCGGGACTCGACCGCCAGCTCAAGAAGCCGCGCGATTTCGTGCGCGAGCAGGGCAAGAAGGTCGATGTCACGCTCTACGCGCCTGTGGACGGCACGAAGGAATTCACGGGTGTGCTCGAAGGCTATGACGAGGACGCGAAAACGGTGACGATTGACGGCAAAGCATGGCCGCTCGAAAAAATCTCGGTCATCCGTCTTCATATTGATTTCTAAATTCGACGGGCGGAAATTTGGATGCTATTTGCCTGCCGGCAAATGGCTAAGATATCCCTAAGCGCTAAAGCGCCAAGGGCTATCTTAATAGGGAGGAACAGTTTTGGCAGCAAGAAGAAGCAAGGCAAAGGCAAAGAAAGAGGAAACGGGCTTCCTTGACGCACTCAAGGAACTCGCCGCCGAGAAGGGCGTCGAGGAGGAAGTGCTGTTCGATGCCATCGAGGCAGCGCTGATTTCTGCGTACAAGCGCAACTTCGGCTCGGCGCAGAACGTGCGCGTCGTGCTCGACCGCCACACGGGCGCCTATCACGTCTATGCAATCAAGACGGTCGTCGAGGAAGTCTTTGACGACGTGGAGGAGATTTCGCTCGCGCAGGCACGGACCATCAATCCGGACTATGAAATCGATGATACCATCGAGATTGAGGTCACGCCTGCGAACTTCGGCCGCATCGCGGCACAGGCGGCAAAGCAGGTCGTCGTGCAGCGCGTGCGCGAGGCCGAGCGCGGCATCATCTACGAGGAGTTCATGAGCCGCGAAGGCGACATCATCACGGGCCTTGTCTCGCGCGTCGAGAACCGCAATGTCTTCATCGACCTCGGCAAGACGGAAGCCATCCTCATGCCGGCTGAGCAGATTGCTGGCGAAACGTACGAGCATGGCGACCGCATCAAGGCGTACATCGTCGAGGTCAAGCGCACGAGCAAAGGCCCGCAGATTGTCGTGTCGCGCACGCATCCGGGTCTCTTGAAGCGCCTGTTCGAGCTCGAAGTTCCTGAAATCCAGGAAGGCATCGTCGAAATCAAGTCCGTCGCACGTGAACCGGGCATGCGCTCGAAAATCGCCGTCTGGTCGAAGGACGAGGACGTCGATCCGGTCGGCTCCTGCGTCGGGCACAAGGGCATGCGCGTGCAGGCCATCGTCGATGAGCTCGGCAGCGAGAAAATTGACATCGTCAAGTGGAACGAGGACAGCGCGAAGTTCATCGCGAATGCGCTTTCTCCGGCCAAGGTCGTCTCGGTCGCTGTCAACGAAGACGAGAAGGTCTCGCGCGTCGTCGTGCCGGACTACCAGCTCTCGCTCGCCATCGGCAAGGAAGGCCAGAACGCCCGCCTCGCCGCGAAGCTCACGGGCTGGAAGATCGACATCAAGAGCGAGACGCAGGCGAAGGACGACGTGCTCGATGAGAGCATGAGCGAAGTCGAAGTCGAGAGTGACGAGGCTTTCACGTCGGCACCGGCGGCCGCGCCTGAGTCCGAGGTCGAGTGATATGGCGACGAAGGCAGGAAAGGTCAAAAAGATTCCCGAGCGCCTCTGCGTCGGCTGTCAGGAAAAGCACCCGAAGAAAGAGCTCATCCGCATCGTGCGGAGCCCGGAGGGCGAATTTTCCGTTGATTTGACGGGCAAGAAATCGGGCCGCGGCGCCTACATCTGCCCGAAGCAGGAGTGCCTCGAGAAGGCTCGCAAGGGCCACCGCCTCGAACGCTCGTTCGAATGTGCCATCGACGCGTCCGTCTATGACGCACTGGCCGCCGAGCTCGAAAACGGGCTGGCAGAACACGCGAAAGGCGCAAACGCATGAACACGGACATGAAGAAGACGAAGGTCACGAACCTTTTGAGCATGGCCGCGCGGGCTCGCCGCATCGCTTCGGGGGCATTTGCCGTCGAGGAAGCCGCGAAGAAGGGCAAGGCGAAGTTCCTGCTCATCGCGGAGGACTGCGAGCCCGCATCCCAGAAGAAATACGAAACTTTATCTGATACATACGGAATCCCTGCCGGACGCTTCCTCACGCGGGAAGAGCTCGGCGCCTGCCTCGGCAAGGAGTATCGGGCGGCGGCTGTGCTGCTCGATGACGGCTTTGCGAAGAAGCTGCAGGCTCTGCTGGAGGGATGACCTTATACGGGGGTGGATCAATGTCAAAATACAGAGTTTTTGAATTGGCAAAAGAGTTCCATATGGACGCGAAGGAGGTTCTCGGCGTCCTGAAGCACCATCATTTCCGGGCGCAGAACAACTTCTCGAGCGTCGGCGAGCCGGAGCGTGCTGCCGTCCGCGAATACGTTGCACGCAACGCGGGCAAGGCGGCGGCACGCGAGGCCGCGAAGCCGAAAATCACGGACTACAGCGTCGCTGATGGCCGCGTGAATCCGCCGGTTTCGGGGAAATCGAAATCCGCTCCGAAGAAAGAAAGTGCAGCACCGGCCGCAAATGCGGCTTCCCGCAAGGATGACGACCGCCGCGTGAGCGCGAAGGCCGAGCCGCCGAAGAAGGAAGCTCCAGCCAAGGTCGAGCCGAAAAAAGAGACAGCTCCAGAAAAGGCGCAGAAAGCTCCGAAAGCCGAGAAGCCGAAGGAAGAGGAGCACAAAGTCCTCCGCGCGACGCTGCCGGGCATGGGCCTGCGCATCGTCTCTCCGGCACCGTCCCACAAGCGCGAGGAATCCGCTTCTTCTTCGTCGCGCAGCAGCGAGAGCCGTGGCGGCAATCGCAGCCGCGGCGGAGAGGGGCGTCGCGGCGGCAGTGCTGCCATGAGCATGGCGATGAGCACGATGGGCGGCAACAATGGCGGCAATAGCGGCAACCGCAGCGACCGCCGCAGCGGCCACAGCAGCCGGAACGACAACCATCGGGGCGAGCGCCGCAGTGAAGGCCGGAACAGCGAGCGCCGCAACAGCCGCAATGAGCGCCGTGGCGGCAAGAACAACCGTCGCAACAACCGCCAGCAGCCCGCACCAAAGGTCGAGATTGCACGTCCGAAGCACATCAAGCTGCCGGAGTCCATCGCAGTCAAAGACCTCGCGTCGAAGATGAGCTGCACGGCTGCCGAAGTCGTCAAGAAGCTCTTCATGATGGGCGTCATGGCGACGATCAATCAGGAAATCGACTTCGATACGGCCGCGCTCGTCGCGTCCGAGTTCGGCGTTTCCTGCGAGGAGCTGCCGCCGGATGTCGATCCGACGGAGATTCCGGAAATCGAGGACGATCCGAAGAGCCTGAAGCTCCGTCCGCCAGTCGTCACGGTCATGGGCCATGTCGACCACGGCAAGACATCGCTCCTCGACTGCATCCGCAACACGCATGTGCAGACGCACGAGGCAGGCGGCATCACGCAGCATATCGGTGCTTACCAGGTCAACTGCAAGGGCAAGAAGATTGTCTTCCTCGACACGCCAGGTCATGAGGCTTTCACGGCCATGCGTGCGCGCGGCGCCCAGATCACGGATATCGCCATCCTCGTCGTCGCGGCCGATGACGGCGTCATGCCGCAGACCATCGAGGCCATCCATCATGCGAAGTCGGCCGAAGTGCCCATCATCGTCGCCATCAACAAGATCGACAAGCCGGGCGCGAACCCCGACCACGTCAAGCAGGAGCTCATGGAGCAGGGCCTCGTGCCGGAAGAATACGGCGGAGACACAATCATGGTGCCGGTGTCGGCAAAGAAGCAGATTGGCATCGACGACCTGCTCGAAAACGTCTTGCTCGTCGCGGAAGTCGAAGAGCTCAAGGCGAACCCGAACCGCGACGCGCGCGGCGTCATCGTCGAGGCGAAGCTCGACAAGGGCCGCGGCCCGGTCGCGACCGTCCTCGTGCAGAACGGTACGCTGCGCATCGGCGATTCCGTCGTCTGCGGCACGACGTACGGCAAAGTCCGCGCTATGCTGAACGACCGCGGCGAGAACGTCAAGAAGGCAGCGCCGTCCGTGCCGGTCGAAATCCTCGGCCTCAACGACGTGCCGGAAGCTGGCGACGTGCTGGCTGTGCTCGACGAGAAGCAGGCACGCTCCATCGCGGAAGCCCGCATCGAGCGCCAGCGCAACAACCTCGTCAAGGCAAAGAAAGTCTCGCTCGACGACCTCTTCAACCAGATTCAGGAAGGCGAGATCAAGGACCTCAACATCGTCATCAAGGCCGATGTGCAGGGCTCGGTCGAGGCACTTTCGAGCTCGCTGCTCAAACTCAACAAGAACGACGAAGTTCGCGTTTCCATCGTCCATTCGGGCGTCGGTGCCGTCAACGAATCCGACGTCATGCTCGCTTCGGCGTCGAACGCCATCATCATCGCGTTCAACGTGCGCCCGGATGCGAATGCGCGCCGCGTCGCTGACACGGAGAGCGTCGACATCCGCACGTACCGCGTCATCTATGACGCCATCAACGACGTCAAGGATGCCATGAGCGGCATGCTGAAGCCGAAGTACAAAGAAGTCGTGCAGGGCCGCGTCGAGATTCGCCAGGTCATGAAGTTCTCGAAGGCGCTCGTCGCTGGTTCCTACGTGCTCGAAGGCAAAATCTGCAACAACTCCAAGATTCGCATCATCCGCGACAACGTCGAGATTTTCGACGGCGAGATCGACTCGCTGCGCCGCTTCAAGGACGAGGTCAAGGAAGTCAATGCAGGCTACGAGTGCGGCATCTCGATTATCGACTTCCGTGATTTCAAGGAAGGCGACATCATCGAAGCCTACACGATGGAAGAAATCGAGACGAGCATCACCGAGGCCAATAAGGCCGCTGCCGAAAAGCGCGAGGCCGAGGCCAAGGAAAAAGCTGAAAAGGCTGCCGCTGCAGAAGAGAAATAATCTGCGGCTGAATATCTCTGAACCGCTTGAAAGAGAGGCGATACCATGAGCCAGCTTCGGGTCGAAAAAGTCCAGGAGCTCATGAAGCAGGAGATTTCGGAAATCATCCTGCGCGAACTGAAGGACCCGCGCATCGGGTTCGTGACGGTGACCTCCGTCGAATGTACCGGCGACCTCCGCGAGGCAAAGATCTACGTGAGCCTCATGGGGAGCGAGCAGCAGGTCGCGGATTGCTGGAAGGGGCTTCAGAGCTCCCTCGGCTTCATCCGCCGCGAAATCGGCAAGCGCATCCGTTTGCGCTTCACGCCGGAACTCTCGTTCGCGCTCGACAAGTCGCTCGACTACAGCGCACATATCCAGGAACTCCTGCTGAAGATTCAGCGGGAGGATGCGGCGCGCCAGGCGTCCGCAGCACCTTCTACCGAAGGAGACAATTAAATGAAACTGACATTGAGTGAAACAGCGGCAGCGCTTTCGGGCGCGAAGAAGCTCGTGATTACGGCTCATGTGAACCCCGATGGCGACGCCATCGGCAGCTCGCTCGGCCTCATGCACCTTCTGCGCGGCCTCGGCAAAGACGTCACGGTTCTGCTCGATGATGATATCCCGGCGGGCTTTCATGTCCTGCCGGGATATGATGTTATCCGGCGTCCGTCAAGCGAGGAAGGCGAGAAAATCGCCTGCGACCTCTTCGTCGTGTTCGACACGATGACGGACCGCATCGGAGGGACCGCGGCCTCCGTCCATGCGCCGCGCCTCCTGAACATCGATCATCATCATACGAACCCGGGGAGCGAGAAAGAAGACCTCTATCTCGACGCCACGCGCGCCGCGACCTGCGAGATCATCTACGACCTCGCAAAAGAAATGGGCGCACCCTTCTCCAAAGAAGCGGCCATGTGCCTCTACACGGGCCTTGCCACCGATACAGGCTTCTTCCGCTTCTCGAATGCCGCATCGCATACGTATCGCGCGGCGGCCGACCTGCTCGATGCTGGCGCACAGCCGAACGTCATCTCGGAGGCGCTCGAAGTGAAGCCGCTGCAGACGGTCAAAGACCTCGGCGAGGCGCTCTCGCAGATGGAGATGTTCGCGGACGGCAAGGCGTCGGGCATCTTCCTGACGCAGGCGCAGACGGCGCGCATGGAATCGACGGAGAGCTTCATCGGTCACATCCGCGTCATTGACGGCGTCGATGTCGCCGTCGTGCTGAAATGCAAGGAGCCCGAGCTCTGCCGCGTCTCCATGCGCTCGAAGCACGTCGACGTCAGCCGCATCGCGACGGAATTCTCCGGCGGCGGCCACGTCCGCGCGGCGGGCTGCACGCTCAAGATGCCGTTCGAGCAGGCGAAGGCGACGATCATGGAGGCCATCGAAAAGGCCATCCGTGAAGGATGGACTGCATGACGGCGAAGGGGGCGGAAGCCTGTGGCTTCCTCAACGTGCTCAAGCCGCCTGGCATGAGCTCGCATGACATCGTCGGCTTCGTGCGCCATACCTTCGGCATCCGGAAAGTCGGCCATGCCGGCACACTCGACCCCGGTGCGGCGGGCGTGCTGCCCGTCGCCGTCGGCCGCGCGACGAGGCTCATCGAATACCTCGAACATGCGGACAAATCATATCGCGCCGAGCTCGTGCTCGGCATCGCGACGGATTCCGGCGACACGAGCGGCACGGTGCTCGAGATGCTCGATGCATCGTCATTTTCGATGCTGGGCCGCGAAACGGTCGAAACGGTGCTTTCCAAGTTCCGCGGCGACATCACGCAGGTGCCGCCCGCCCATTCTGCCATCAAGATTGGCGGCCGTCGGGCATACGAGCTCGTGCGCGAGGGCAAGACGGTCGAGATTCCCGAGCGTCATATCACGATTCATGCGCTCGACCTCGTCAGCTATGACGCAGAAAAGCGCCGCCTGCTGCTTGACGTCACCTGCTCGCGCGGCACGTATATCCGCACGCTCTGCATCGACATCGGGCGGGCGCTCGGCCTGCCTGCTGTCATGACGTTCCTCGTGCGCACGCGCGTCGGCGACTTTTCACTCGCCGAGGCCATGACGCTTGAAGAACTCGCCGAGGCAGGGGAGGCGGCGCTGCTCGCGCCGGAGACCATGCTTTCGGGCCTGCCGCGCTATGACCTGCCGGCCGGCCGCGAAAAAGCATTTTGCAACGGCCTTTCGACGCATGATTTCCATCTGGCAGAGGACGAAGCCGCCTGCAGAGATGGCGCCATCGTGCGCGTCTATGGCGCAGGCACATTCCTCGGTATCGGCCGCATCGATAGAGCCTCTGCGACTGTGACGCCCGAAAAGGTCATCGCCGCGCCGTTGCCAAAGCAAAAACCACAACCAACAGGAGCTTGATGCCTATGCAGGTCTATCACAAACTCAAGGACTTCACACAGAAATATCCGCGCATCTCCGTCGCGCTCGGCATGTTTGACGGTGTCCATATCGGACACCAGAGTATCATCCGCCGCGCCGTCGAGCTCGCGCGCAAAGTGCATGGCACGAGCGCCGTCTTCACGTTCAGCAACCATCCGCTGTCCGTGCTGTCGCCCGAGCACATGCCGCTGCAGATTGGCACGGAGGCGCTGAAGGAGCAGCAGGCCTGCGAGCTCGGCGTCGACCTCTTCGTCTGCATCCCGTTCACGCGCGACTTCGCCCAGCGGACGCCGGAGGAATTTCTGGCGCTGCTGCGCGACGATTTCGCGCCGCGCTACGTCGTCACGGGGCCGAACTATACGTTCGGCCAGAAAGGGCGCGGCACGCATCGCCAGCTTTTGCGCGAAGGCGCGGACTATGGCTTTCATGCTGAAATCTGCCCGGCTGTCCTGCGGAACGGCCGTCCCGTGAGCTCGACGCGCATCCGCGCGCTGATCGCGGATGGCAATCTTGACGAAGCCAATGACTTCCTCGGCCATCCGTTCCGTCTCGTCGAGCGCGTCATCCATGGCGACCGCCGCGGCCGCACGATCGGCTTCCCGACGGCGAACCTGCCCATCCAGCCGCAGGCCGCCATGCTTCCAAATGGCGCCTATGCCGTGCGCGTGCAGGCGGGCGGCCGCTGGTACGGCGGCATGGCGAATATCGGCGACAACCCGACATTCGCCGGCTGCACCCGCCGCGTCGAAGTCAACATCGCCGATTTCGACGGCGACCTCTACGACCGCGTCATCGTCGTCGACTTCCTCGCGAAGCTCCGCGATGAACAGGCCTTCGCGAGCGCCGACCAGCTCGTGCGCCAGCTCCGGAAAGACCGCGAAAACGCCGAGAAGGTCTGGCGGAAAAACCTTGCAAGATAACGTTCCTTATGATATACTATCCAAGGTTTTGAGTTCAAGAAACCATCCCGCAGCACAGATTCCGGCACTCCGGCCGTCTCCTTGCCGCTGGGAATTTACAAATTTTCGTGTTTAGGAGGAATTACACATGCTGACACAGGAAGCAAAACAGGAAATCATGGCAAAGTATGCCGTTCACGAGGGTGACACGGGTTCGCCTGAGGTGCAGATCGCCGTTCTGACGGCTCGCATCCAGTACCTCACGGATCATCTCAAGCAGCACAAGAAGGATCATCATTCCCGTCGCGGTCTGCTGAAGATGGTCGGCCATCGTCGCCGTCTCCTCAGCTATCTCTACAAGAAGGACATCGAGCGTTATCGTTCCATCATCGCGAAGCTCAACCTCCGTTCCACGGTCGAGCGCTGAGCGGAAGACTTTTTCGGAGGCTGTTGCATTCATCGTATGCAACAGCCTCTTTTT
>CACZFT010000049.1 GCA_902780535.1 uncultured Selenomonas sp.
CGCCAGCGAGCTCGGCCACGAGCTCAGCTTCGACGTGCGCGAAGGCAAGATCATCAAGATTCGCCTGCGCTCCTACTACGAATATCCGCAGCATTTCTATCGTTGAAGCCAAACGCTTGACGAAAACAAGTTTTTCAGATATACTAGAAAAAAACGAAGGAATCGAGCAAAGAGGCTATCGCTAAAGAGATTTGGCGATAGCCTCTTTTTTGTTACGTGCTACGACGAATAAGCCCCCCTCTCAGAGGGGGGACGGGCCGCGTAAGCGGCGGGGGGAGTGTCGGAGGTAGGACGTAGCAATCCGAATGATTGTATTCTGCGAAGCACCGAAAGGAAGTTTTATCATGCAAGCACTGCCCCGCGACCTCAGCGGCGGTCTCGCCGTCCTCGCCATCCCGATGCCTGTCCGCACCGCCTACAGCGCCGGCTGCCACGCCGGCCGCCTCCTCTCAGAGCTCAGCTACCTCGCCCGCGCTCTTTCCCAGGCCACGCCCGACGAGCCCTTTGACTATGCCGCCTACCTCGCTCATATGGGCCTCGCGCAGCGATACGGGAGCGCGAAAGGCTTCGTGCACGGCTATTTCTTCGACCGCAGGAACCCGGAATCCCTGCGCACGGCCATGGACGACCTGCAGAAAGAAGCGGCGTCGCTCGCGGGCAACCTTGGAGTTGCCGCGCTCCGGCATGCAAAGCTCGCATCATCCGCATTCGACCGCGCGGCCATGAACCTCGCGCCTGAGCTCGCCCTGCAGAAAGTCCGCGACTGCCTGCAGGCCTTTGCAGGAGCTGCCAGCCAGCGTCTCACGGGCGAGGAAGCCGATGCGTTCCTCTGCGGCAAGACCTCGCAGCATCTGCGCGTCCTTTTCGCGACCGGCGCGAAAAAGCAGGCCATCGCCGCCGAGCTCTCGCGCCTCCTGACCATCGCCGACACCTCCGTCCTCCCCCTCGACCTCGCGGCCCTCTACCGCCTCCAGGTCCAGGGCCAGCTCCTTGCAAAGAACGGCCGCCTCATCGCCGCGCGGGAGGAACTGCGCGAATCCGTCGAGCGGCTGTTCCGGATGTGAAGAGAGAATGCCGCTCATTTTAAGAAGATAAATATGCGAGAACGTTTGTCTTTACGGGGGGGGACTTTTCTGTTAGGATGAAAGGAAGATATCCACATTTCATCCAGCAGGAGGGACTTCCATGGGGAAGCGGCATTGCATCGGCAAAGTTCTCGTCGATGCTACACAGGACAAATCGGAGGATCAGTATAGCGAAGGAGACGTCGAAGATGAACTCCTCGCCATCGTCCGCAAAGGACGACGGGAGGAGGCTTTGCGGCAGGATACGCGCTGGCCTGTTCTCTATCATCTTTCAGAGGAGCGGCAGAATATCGTTTCGTGGCTGCCGCTCGAAAAGACGGATCGCGTGCTCGAAATCGGCTGCGGCTGCGGAGCTGTCACGGGGGCGCTCTGCCGACGCGCAGGTCATGTCGATGCTGTTGAGATTTCGCCGCGTCGCGCGGAAATTGCGGCGTATCGCAACCAGGACTGCGCGAACCTCACCATCTATGTCGGCAATCTCAACGACCTCGCGCTCGGGCAGACGTATGATGTCGTCACGCTCATTGGCGTGCTCGAGTACGCGATTTCTTTCACGCATACGCAGAAGCCGTTCCACGACTTCCTCGTACAGTGCCAGCGCTATCTGAAACCGGGCGGGCGCCTCGTCGTCGCCATCGAGAACCGTCTCGGCATGAAGTATTGGACGGGCGCGTTCGAAGACCACACGGGAAGGATGTACGACGGCATCCTCGGCTATCCGGGTGTCCGTCATGTGCGGACGTTCTCGCGGCAGGAGCTCGCACAGTTGCTCCGGGAAGCGGGCTATGCGGAGCAGCAATGGTACTACCCGTATCCTGACTACAAGTTCCCGATCGATCTCCATTCCGACCGCCACCTGCCGACCGCTGACGAGATGCGCGGTTCCTTCAATGAGACGTACGACCGTGAGCGCGTAGAAGTTTTTTCAGAAAAGGAGGCTTTCGCGAGCATCGTTTCAGCCGGTCTCTATCCAGAATTTGCCAACTCGTTTCTCGTCGTCTGCGGGCGGGAGCCGATGGATGCGGAGAAACTGCCCATCTATGTCCACTATGCCTGGTACCGTCCGGCTGCCTATCGTCTCGGCACGGCCATCTACGAACGGGCAGGAAAGCGGACGGTCGAGAAATTCGCGCGCAGCGACGCCGCACGGCCGCATCTCCACACCATCGAGGAGAACGGCCGCATCCTCGCGCAGCTCTACGGAAAAGAGCATGTGGCCGCCTCGCATCTTGTCACGTCGGACACCCTCGTCTGCGAATACGTAGAGGGCGAGAGCTTTTCTGACTACTGTCTGCAGGCAGCCCGCACGGACGGCCTCTCGGGTCTCGTCGATGCTCTGAACTTCTTTGCTGAGCAGGTCGTGCGCGGGCAGGAGGCGCAGATGGCTACGAGTTTCGATTTCGAGGCGTCCGGGCGGCAATACGATGTTGATCTCATTTATGACAACGTCTACCTGCAAGAGGCGGACGGGTACAAGATTGCAGACTACGAATTCCTCTCCACGCAGCGGTGCCAGCTCTTTGCTACGCTTCATGCGATGTTCACATTCCATCTTCATCACTCGGAACTTTGGCCGCAGCTCGGCGTGACGTTCGATGCCTTCGTCAACGCTTTGGGAATTGAGAAAGCGGATTGGGAGGCATTCCTGGCAGACGAGAAATCATATTACGAGTACCTGCAAGACTGGTACACGAAGCGCTACGAACGCATACGTCATCCGCTCCAGATCGAGGGGATAACGTCGTGAACAGGGGAGAAGTTGCATCGAAAATGGGACCGCAGAAAGAAGAAAACCTTGCATCCTTGCTGGCAAAGGCACTGGAGTTGCGCGGAAATGTAGACATCTGGCGAGCGTATTGCGCTTTGGAACAGGAATATCATGCACAGCTCGGCGCGATACATCATGAATTTGTCCACGGGGGGGCAAAAGTTCTGTGGTGGTGCTGGCTGCAAGGTCTTCCTGCTGCGCCCGATCTTTGCAAGGTCTGCTTGGAATCACTTGTGAGGCACATGCCGGAGGATTGGCAGATTTACGTTGTCACAGAAGAGAATTATCGCCGCTTCATTACTCTTCCAGAGGTCATTGAGAAAAAATACCGGCAGGGAAAAATATCGAAAGCACATTTTACGGACATCTTGCGGACAGAGCTTCTTGTGCGTCATGGCGGCGTCTGGGTAGATGCCACGGTGTATTGCAGCCGGGATGCGGGGACATTCCTCGCAAGTTACCCACTCTTCTTGTATTCTCAGATCGCCCGCGGGTGTCCAGGGATTCCGGCATCCAACTGGCTCATTTCTTCCATTCCACATCATCCGATTCTTGAAACGGTGCGAGACTTGCTCCATATTTTTTGGCAGGAGAAAGATGCCGCGCCAAATTATTTCTTTTATCACTTTTTCCTGAACATGGCCATTGGCAAATATCCTGAGCTTTGGCATCTTGTCCCGCGCTATTCGAACATCCCGTCGCATCTCTTGCAGTGGGAAATGCTGGAACCTTACAACGAGCAGCGGATGCAGCAGCTCCTTGCTATGGCATCGTTTCACAAACTGACGTACCGCATCCCGGCTAGCATACCGCAGGAACAGTTGCAGGCGTCGTTTCTCGGGAAGCTCTTGCAAAGGAAGCGTGTGTGGCAACTGGAAGGATAATGAAAATACGCCGTCCCGGAATTCGTTGTTCCGAGATGGCGTGTTTTTCATTCTGCCTCCGGCAGGTACTTTTCGATGAAGGCGGCGGGGTCTTTCATTTCGAGACGGGCAGCGTGGATTTTTTCGAGCGGCCAGTCCCACCAGCGGATTTTTTGGAGGGCTTCGCGGATGGGCTCGGGGAAGCGCCAGCGGATGAAGCGTGCGGGATTGCCGCCGACGATGGCGTAGGGCGGGACGTCCTTCACGACGTTGCTGTCAGATGCGATGACGGCGCCGTCGCCAATCGTGAGCGGGCGGCCCGAGGCCTTCAGATGGCAGCCGCGGCCAATCCAGACGTCGGAGCCGATGGTGATGCGGCCCGTATCGAAAGGTTGCTGGAAGAATTCCGTCCAGTCCGTGCAGTTTGTGAAATCATAGACGGAAACGCGGTCGATGTGATGGTTGTTGTTGAGTCCGAGCTCGAAGACCTGATTCCAGCTGATGCAGGATAAATTGCCGATGGAAATGGCTCCGCGCCCTTCAAGACGGCAGGATTCGACATAACTCAGCGTGCCAAGATCCATCGTAAAAAAGTCGTTCTTCCATTGTTGCTTCTGAGCAAAATAGGAGATGCTTTTGTAGGAAATCCGGCCGCCGGGAGGCAGTTGTCCGCAGATGATGCCCTCATTCAGGAAACGCGGCAGGTCGAGACCGGGAACAGCGAAGGCTACGCCGTCGATGACAGATTCTTCGGGAACGCCGCAGTCGAGCAGTGGCTCTTTGAAACTCAGATATTGGAACTCGGCGCCTGCTGCTACATAGTCGCCGTCCAGCGTCGTTTGAGGTTTTCCGTCTGCGTCATAGCAGACGAAACGGCCGTCTTCGATGGCGAGAGTACCGGCGGATGCGACGATTCCCTTTGCGACAGCGTCATCGTAGTGCGGTCGCAGGTATGGGTAGTAGGAATCTTTGCAAAAGACGATGCGTGGCACAGACATGAAGCAGGCTCCTTTCAGTTCGGGTCTCCAATCTTTTTTTAGTATACCCGAACTGCCCCCCCCTGACAAGACAAACGTGCATCGTGTGCACGAACACATATTCAGCCCACAAAAAAGAAGCTCTCGCGTCCAAGTGCGCAAGAGCTTCTTTTTCTCGGTCAGGTTCACGCCCTCGCCTTCCGAATGGCGGGCAGGTAGGCGAAAATGGTATAGGCCGCCGTCAGTGCGGCGATGGCGGCGCCGACGAGGCCGATGGAGGGGAGGTGGCCGGCGCCTGCGACAAAGCTGCCGAGCGCCGTGCCGCCGCCGATGCCGACGTTGAAGAGGCCGGAGTAGATGGACGTCGCGACGGGCGCGCCCGCGCGGCTCGTCGAGCGCAGGAGCTCGGCCTGCATCGTGACGTTGAAGAGTGTCGAAATCATGCCGAGCACGAGGCAGACGGTGACGAGGGCGGGCGCGAGTGCGGCGGTGGCGGTATAGAGCAGCGCGCAAGCCGTCACGCCGACGCCGCCCGTGAGCAGGCAGAACTGCCGGTGCGTGCCATACGCATGCGAAAAGACGACGCTGCCCAAAAAGCCGAAGACGCCGAGCGCGACGAGCGTTGTCGTGATGGCTTCGGGCGAGAAGCCCGCGACGGTGCCGAGATACGGCTCGATGTAGCTGTAGATGGTGAAATAGCTCGTCGCAAACGTGACGGCGAGGACGAAGTTGCCGAAGACGAATGGATTTTTCACGAGCGCGGGCAGGTCGCGGGGTGAAAATGGCGCGCCGCCCTGCGGGAGGCGCGGGAAGACGCGTCCGAGGTAGACGAGCGCGCAGAGCGTCACGCCCGCGATGCAGAAGAACGTCATGCGCCAGCCGAGCGCGAGGCCGATGACGCGCCCGATGGGCAGGCCGAAAATCATCGCGATGGCCGAGCCCGTCGCGACGCAGCTCAGCGCGAACGGCTGATGTTCCCGCGTCACGAGCCTTGTCGCGAACGGCGCCGTGATGGACCAGAAAATCGCATGGGCGCAGGCGACGGCCACGCGGGCGGCCATGAGCATGGCAAAGCTCGTCGCGAGCCCCGAGCCAATCTGCCCGGCCGCGAAGAGCGCGAGCACCGCGAGCAGCAGCCGTTTCGGCTCCATGCGGCAGGCGGCGAGCATCAGCGGCAGCGACATCAGGCCGACGACCCAGGCGTACGCCGTAATCATGATGCCCGTTTCAGCCGGCGTTTTGCCAAAGGAATCGGAGATGTCCGTGAGCAGCGCAATCGGCATGAACTCCGACGTGTTGAACACGAAGGCCGACACCGCGAGCCCGACGAGTGGCAGGAAATATTTCGGAGGGATGGAGGGCAGCATGGAGAGCTCCTTTCTGATGGTTTGCGCGTCATCCGTGCGGATGGCCTGAAAACGTTTTCCTATATCGTATGAGCCACACCGCACTTTGTCAAGTGCCTGATTTTTTTCTTATGCAAACCTATAAAAATCCGCGCAGATGTGCTATGATATGGAGAGGAATGAATATACGACATCAAGCCTTACTTCCAATAACGTATCAAGGGGGATTTTTCCATGCTGAAAAGTATCGCAGTCATGACGAGCGGCGGCGACAGCCCGGGCATGAACGCTTGCGCGCGCGCTGTCGTGCGCACGGCGCTCTACGAGGGCGTCGAGGTCTGGGGCATCAACAACGGTTACCACGGCCTGCTCGATGAGGACATGTACCAGATGGAGCGCAAGGACGTCGGCGACATCATCCAGCGCGGCGGCACGTTCCTCGGGACGGCTCGCTGCAAGCGCTGGGAAAAGCCCGAAGGCCGCATGCTCGGCTACAAGAATCTCGTCGACCGCGGCATCCAGGGCCTCGTCGTCATCGGTGGCGACGGGTCGCTGCGCGGCGCGTCCCTGCTTTCGAAAGAGACGGGTCTCCCCATCGTGGGTCTCCCGGGCACGATTGACAACGATGTCTGGGGCACGGACTACACGATCGGCTGCGACACGGCGGCGAACACGATCATCGACGCCATCAACAAGCTGCGTGACACGGCATCGGCACATCGCCGCTGCATCGTCCTCGAAGTCATGGGCCACCGCTGCGGCTGGCTCGCCATGACGGCCGGCATCGCGGGCGGCGCGGAGTACATCCTCGTCCCGGAGGAAGAATACGACCTCGAATCGATGTGCAAGGACATGGAAGAAGCCTACAAGAAGGGCAAGCGCTACATCCTCGTCGTCGTCGCCGAAGGCGCCGGCTCCGCGAAGGACATCGGCACGTACATCGCCGAGCACACGAACATCGACACGCGCTACTCCGTTCTCGGCCACATCCAGCGCGGCGGCTCGCCGACCGTCATCGACCGCGTCAAGGCCAGCCAGCTCGGCGAGCAGGCAGCCCTCGCGATCATCAGCGGCCTCTCTGACGTCGTCTTCGGTTTCAACAAAGGCCACGTCGTCTCAATCAATCTCCACGACGCCGTCAACAACAAGAAGAAGCTCGACCCTGAGTACGCACACCTTGCGCGCGTACTGTTCTGAGCCGCTTTCTCATCGCATTCCAGCAAGCATCGAAGCTGTTCTTCGGTGCTTGTTTTGTTTCAGAAAGGAAATCTCTATGCCTCCCATTCTTCTCGTCTTTCTCGGCGGCGGGCTCGGGGCGGTCTGCCGGTATCTTGTGACGACGCAGGTCGGTGCGCGGTTCGGGACGGTGTTCCCGTTCGGCACGCTGACGGTCAACACGGTCGGCAGCTTCCTTATGGGGCTCATCATGGGTGTGCTCTTGCTGCTCGCCGAGCAGCACCAGTTCGCAGCCGGCCCGTGGAAGCTCCTGCTGACCGTCGGCTTCCTCGGCGGCTTCACGACGTTCTCTTCGTTCTCGATGGAGACCATGACCCTCGTGCGCGGCGGCAGCACGGCCCTCGCCGCACTGAACATCCTCGCGAACCTCATCCTCGGCTTCGTCGCCGTGACAGGCGGACTCGTGCTCGGGCGGATGATTGTGCGGGGATGAAGGCTTCACGCCGCTCCTTGAAATTGAGGAGCGGCTTTTTTATAATGGAAATGAGAAAGCGAGGTCTTGAATATGGAAGAACATCATTATACGCAGGAAGAATTTCAAAAAGCTATCCGTGTCTGGTTTGCTTTGCAGGGTGATGCAACTTTTCGCTTGAATTATCCGCTCACGTCGGATTCTGTCATCCTGGACGTCGGTGGCTATCATGGCGACTGGACGCAGGCCATGCTGAATCGCTATCATTGCCGTTCCTATGTTTTTGAGCCCGTCCCTGATTTTGCTCGGGGCATCAAAAAACGTTTCGAGGAGCATCCGGAAGTGACAATCTTCGAAGCGGGACTCGGCGCCGAGACAGGAAAGCGCCAGATGGAAATCGAACAGGATGCTTCTTCGGCGTATCGGGAAGTGGGCAATCATCCGATAATCGACATTCATTATGTCGGCATCTGTGACTTCCTCGAAACCCTGAGCAGCGCTGGACAGAAAACACACATCGATGTGATCAAGATCAACATCGAGGGCGGAGAGTACGAATTGCTTGAGAAAATCTGCGCAGCGGGCGTGGCTTCCTGCTTCCAATCAATCCAGGTGCAATTTCATAACATCCCGCAGATTCATGCGGAGGAACGTATGAAACGCATCTGGAAAGAATTGGCCAAGACGCATCGATTGACATGGAATTTCCGGCCATACGTCTGGGAGAATTGGGAACGGCGGAAAGATTGTGCGGGCGTATGAGAAAGGGAGAGACGGAAGACATGCAGACGAAGGAACTCCATGTGACGCCGGAAACGATGATTGCGGCGGTGTTTGAAATCGCGCACGAGCATCGGACGGATGAGAAGTATTCGGAGGTGGCGAAGCGGTTCTTTGCGTTCGCGTCATCGAATGCCTGTGCGGGCAAAGCGGCGATGCAGGCGTCATTGCTCGATCATTTTTACGCACTCGGCAAGGACGAAGCGACGGCGTGGGTACTCGGGCTCATCAAGGAAGCGCATACGACGCAGGAGGATGTGCTGCGGCTGATCCAGCAGGTGTTCGAGAAATATGGTGACCATACCATCCGGTTTGCATGATTCGGCGGATGCGTTCAAGGATGAGGATTGAGAAAATGGAAACGAAAGAATGACATGCGAGGAGGCAGCGTGATGAAGCTCAAATGCTTGGAGGAACGGTTTTCCATCTGCAAGTTGTCGGAGCCTCATGTCGAAGATCTTATGGGGAAGATGGTTTTCCTTGCGAAGACGGACGAGGAAGTGTCGCTCGTCTGCCCGACAGAACGCGTGCCGGAATGGGCGATGACACGCGAAGACGGCTGGAGAGCGTTGCGCATCGAGGGTGTGCTGGACTTCTCTCTGATTGGCATTCTCGCGCCGATCGCGAAGCTTTTTGCGGATGCAAAGATTGGCATTTTCGTCGTTTCGACATACAATACGGATTACGTGTTTGTACGCGAGGTGCAGCTTGCGCAGGCAAAAGAAGTGCTTGCAGGGGCGGGGTATACAATCGCATGATGATAAAAAGAACGGGCAGAATGTTCCACGTGGAACATTCTGCCCGCTTTGTTTGCAGGAGAAGGTATTCAGTTGGCCATGAGCTTCAGGATGCCGTCGAGAGTCAGGAGTTCGTCAATCTGCTGGACGTCTGTGACGCGGATGTCCTTCGTGAGATTTTGGAGGAATTCGAAGGAGGCAGCGGATGCTTCTTCGTCATCAGGGGCAGCGGCATACGTTTCTGGATCATAGGTGCTCATCAGGAGATGGAACATCTGCATGTAGAACTCATATCGGAAGACATCTTCGCCACGGTGCAGGAACGTTGTCTTCTGCAGGCGCTGGGCGCTTTTTTTGTAGCGGAGCCAGGGGATGAGGTCGAGGTCGCTTTCAAAATCATTGACTGCAGCGATGTCGAAGGCACCGTCTTCCATCTGTTCGAAGAGAGAAAATGGTTCTGCATCGATGAGCATGATTTTTCCTTGTGCGGGAACTGTGGCAGGATTTTTTCGGAGAAGAGACTGCGGCGGTCGGAATCCGGTTCGACAATCGTGATGTGCGTGACCGTTTCTTTCTGTGCGATATGGAATGCGGTATAGCCGAGCTGGACGCCGAGGAGCAGGACGTTTCCTTCGGCAGCATCGATGATCGGATGGGAAAGGTGGACGTCATAGGGAGAAATGAGGCTGCAGATGATGTTGTCAGCCTCACGAATGCAGGGGAGCTGCATGGAATCAGCAAATACTGCCGGATGGGGGAAGAGGCATCCATCATCATCCAGCGTCGGCGGCCGGTCGTCTGTAAGCGAGTTCTTGTGATAAAAGCGGATGCCGACGGTATAGGGACCGGCGGTTGCCTCTCCGAGATGTACCATCTGGAGATAGGCATCCTGCTGGAAATTCCGCTTTCGATAGACATGGCCGGCATGCATCATTTTCTCTATGGTTTCATCCAGCGGGATGGCATCGATACCGCCGAGATCGTCAATCATATCTTCCATGTCCATTCCCATGTCACCAAGTTGTTCATGCAGGGCTGTCAGCAGGACGGCAGCCAGCAGCATCTCATCATCCGACATGTTCTCTGCAATTTCGGGCCAGCCGTCTTTGACTTCTTCAAAAAACATGTCGAGGGGAAGTTCCTCTGGAACGTAAAAGTCTCTTCGAAATGCATTTTCAAAAAGATTCCAGAGGGCGATGTTGATGCTGGTTTTGCGCAGGAGAGATTGCATCCGCTTGCGGATGCGGCGGGTGTCCATGATGTACATGTCAGTTATTCCTTTCCGACCATCGCCTTCGCGAGTTTGACGGCTTTGACGCCGTCGCTGGCGTAAGCGTCGGCACCGGCGGCGTCGGCGTAGTCCTGGGTGACGGCGGCACCACCGACCATGACTTTGGCGCGGCAGCCGGCTTCGTGGAGGTCGGCGATGACTTTGTCGATCTGCACCATCGTCGTCGTCATGAGGGCGCAGAGGCCGACGATGTCGGCGTCGTTTTCGATGGCGGCGCGGACGATGTCTTCGGCAGGGACGTCCTTGCCGAGGTCGACGAGCTTGAAGCCGGAGTTCGCGAGGAGCGCGCCCGTGATATTCTTGCCGAGGTCGTGGACGTCGCCTTTGACGGTCGCGATGACGACGGTGCCTTTGTCGGCCGTGGCGGCGGCAGGGATGAGTTCTTTGAGCTTGTCGAAAGCTGTGCGCATGGTTTCGGCGGAGAGCAGCACCTGCGGCAAAAAGACGCGGCCCGCGCCGAAGTCGACGCCGATGTCGTTCATGGCTGCCGTCAGGGATTTTTCGGTGATTTCGTTGCTGTCGTGGCCTTCTTTGAGTGCGTGCTTGATGGCCTCCATGACGGGGAGGTCGGTGACTTTGGCCACGGCGGCTTTTTTCGGCGCGGCGAGGTTCGCGGCATTCTTGCTGAATTCGATGCCGTTCGGATCGGTGCCGAGCAGGGCGTTCGCGGCCATGAGGGCGTCCTGCATCTTTTCGTCGTACGGGTTCATGATCGGCGCGTCGAGGCCGCCAGCGAGGCACATAGAGAAGAATGTGCTGTTGATGAGCGGGCGGTTCGGCAGGCCGAACGAGATGTTCGAGAGGCCCATCGTCGCGGGGTAGCCGAGGTGTTCGCGATAGAGGCCGAGTGTCCGCAGGACTTCGCGGCAGGCATTCTTGTCGGCCGAGACGGTCATGACGAGGCCGTCGAGCAGGAAGTCGCCTTCCGTCAGGCCGTACTGTTTCGCGTGGTCGAGGATGTACTGCACGGCCTCGAAGCGCGCTTCGGCGGTCTTCGGCACGCCGTCTTCACGAATCGGCAGGCAGAGGATGGCAGCGCCATAGCGCTTCGCGAGCGGCAGGAATTCCTTTATTCGGTTGTCCTCAGCCGAGACGGAGTTGATGAGCGCGCGGCCCGGGTAGGCGCGCAGACCCGCTTCGAGCGCTTTTGCGTCGCTCGTGTCGATGACGAGCGGCGCGTCGGTGATCTGGGCGATTTCGCGCACGGCGCGCTCCATCGCGGCCGCCTGGTCGATGCCGCCGACGCCCATGTTTTGACGGAGAGCAGCGAGCCTTCCTTGATTTCGGCGGCGAGCTTCTTGCGGCCCGTCGGGTTGATGCGCTCGCCAATCAGGCGTGGCGGGAGGTCGCGGTCGATGGTCACGGTACGGCTGCGGCTTGCGAGCTTCAGCATGCGGCGGCCGGTATCACGCTTGGGCTCGGGGAGGCCGGTGACGTTTCGGACGAGTTCGCGGATGTGCGCGGGCGTCGTGCCGCAGCAGCCGCCGAGGTAGGTCGCGCCGGCCGCGAGGAGCTTCGGGCCGTATGTGCCGAATTCTTCGGGGCCCATCGGGAAGCAGGTCTTGCCGCCACTCAGGAACGGCATGCCCGCATTCGGCTGGACGCTGATGGGCGCACGGCAGTTCGCGGCGAGGGTCCGGACGACGGGGATGAGCTCCTGGGGGCCGAGGGAGCAGTTGACGCCGATGATGTCGGCGCCGAGGCCATCGAGGATGACGGCGGCGGACTGCGGGTCGGTGCCCGTGACGGTGCGGCCGTCTTCGCTGTAGGAAAGCTGGCAGACGACGGGGAGGTTCGTCGCGTCTTTCGCGGCGAGCAGGGCGGCGCGCATTTCCTGGATGTCGATGCAGGTCTCGATGATGAGCATGTCGGCGCCAGCGTCGGCGAGGGCGGTGGCCTGTTCGTGGAAGGAATCGTAGGCTTCTTCGAAACCGAGGTCGCCGAGCGGCTCGATGAAGCGGCCGGTCGGGCCCATGGAGCCCGCGACGCGCGCGGTTTTGCCGGAGGCGGCGATGGCGTCTTTGGCGATGCGGACGGCGGCGGCATTGAATTTCTGGACGCGGTCTTCGAAGCCGTAATGGTCGAGTTTCAGGCGGCTCGCGCCGAACGTGTTCGTCTCGATGATGGTCGAGCCGGCGGCAAGGTACTGGAGATGGATGTCTTTTACGACGTCCGGCGCGATGACGTTCATCTCCTCCGGGCAAGCACCCGGCTTCAGGCCGCCGGATTGCAGCATCGTGCCCATGGCGCCGTCAAAAAAATAAATCATAAAGGGGGCTCCTTTCGATGAAATGAGATATGGTCGGTGGTTTTAAGTTTCTTTCGTGGTCGGCGGTCGGGGCTCTCCAACGGAAACAACGCTGCTGCGGACTTGGTTGGTCGAGAAAGAAAGCCTGCTTCTGGCAGATTGTTTGGTCGATGGATATAGAAAAAATCTACCGTCCGCACAGCTAAAAGTTTCCTTATGGAGAGCCCCGCCCGCTCGAAGTCATTTTGAGAGGCTCGGGCGGGGAGCCCCGGAGGGGGGCAGAGGGGAGGCTCGGACGAGCAGGAAATACGGATGAGGAAGTGCGAAGCCTCTACGGTCTGTTGACGAGCACTTCTTATACCGCAGCCCCCCTCATTGAGGGGGGACGGGCCGCGTGAGCGGCGGGGGGAGTAGTAGGATGCTGTAGCCAAACGAACTTTGCGGAATGTTTCTAAGGGCTATTTATGATTTTGTGACGACTCTCGACGGGCAATCTTTCTTCCCGCACGCCGCACACCCTTTCGCCGTCGCGTGCTCTTTCTTCCCCGCTTCGACTTTATACAGTCCGATGATGGCGGTGATGCTCTTCCTCGGCACGAGCATGAGGCTGTCGGAGAGGCCGACGCCAATTTCTTTGGCGTGGCACGTTCGGATCATTTCGGGCTGCTGGTCGAGTGGCCAGTCGCCGTAGCCGGGGGAGAAGCGCCAGCGCATGCCGTAGCCTTCTCTTGCCATCTGCGGGGCGATGGCCTTTTCCATGCCGTCGGCGATCTGCTCGACGGCGGTCGTGGCGGCGGCGTCTAAAAGGACGCTTGATGCGTATTCGCCGCGCTGGAACCGTGCCGTGACTTCGTCCTCGATGGCTTCGCCGACGGTCGCGGAGAGCAGGATGACTTTGTCGCAGCCCGCGAGGTGAGCGCCGATTTTTTCGCCCTCGATATGGAACGGCGGCTCGGCCGCGACGGTCTGGGTCTGGCAGTCGTAGTCGTAAAGACACCAGATGCCGCGCGGCTCGGCGAGCAGCAGGCCGTCTTCGCAAGCGTCCAGAATCATCTGTTCGTCGAAGTCTTTCGCTTTCATGAGGCCCGCATAGCGGCGGGTTTCTTTCGGGTCAATCTGCAAGAGCGGTGCATGGTAGACAGGCATGGGCAGGCTCCTTTCCGTTCAAATGTTCCACGTGGAACATTTTCTTTGCCGGGGAGTGGATTTTTTTGTTGCAATCGCCTATGATAATAGGTAGAGAGTTTTTGGTTCGTTGTTACATACCTTTCCGGGCGAAAGTCCCTGATTTCAATCGTGGGATGAAGCCCGAGCATAAATATATTTTCTGAAACGTCTTGTTGTATACCCCTGCGGGGTATACAATGTGAGTATCGGAGGCGATGCAAGATGGTCAAGACGTTCAAGTTCAAACTGTTCCACGCGAAACGGAACAAGAAACTTCATCGGCAGATCAATGCTGCCGGCCTTGCATACAACCATTGCATCGCACTCCACAAACGTTATTGGAAGTTCTATCACAAGTCGTTGAACGTCTACGCCTTGCAGAAGCATTTGACGAAAATCAAGCGAATCTCGCGTTTTTCGTATCTCCGAGAGATTGGCTCGCAGACTCTACAAGACGTAACACAGCGTATCGATAAAGGGTACAAACTCTTCTGGAAGAACCTAGAACTCAAGTGCAAGACTGCGCCTCCGGGCTTCAAGAAAGTCCGCAAGTACAAGTCTTATACGCTCAAGCAGGCAGGCTGGCGACTTGATGAAGAACACGGCGTGGTCTACATCGCGAAGCAGAAATACCGTTATGCGATGAGCCGTCCCATTGACGGCAAGGTCAAGACACTGACAGTCAAACGGGACAAGCTTGGCGACATCTACATCTATTTCGTCTGCGAATTGCCAGATCATGAAGTCGAAGCACGTACAGGTCAAAGCGTCGGTTTCGATTTCGGATTCAAAGGCAAGATGCTCGTAGCCGAGAATCCTGATGAAGATGTCAAAGCGCCGTTGTTCTTCCGTAAGGCCAGGAACGCAATCGCTCGTGCGAATCGTCAACTTTCTAGCAAGCAGATGCGTTCGAATCATCGTCGCAAGGCGCAGAAGCATCTTGCCCGACTTCACCGCCGTATCGCCAATCGGCGCAATGCATGCCATTGGCAGCTTGCCAAAGATTTGTGCCAGAAGTATTCCATCATCTGTCTCGAAGACCTCAACATGAAGTTCATGCAGTCTGGTCATGGAAAGAAAACCATGGACTATGGATTTGCAGAGTTTGAGAACATTTTGGAGTACGTCGGCAAGCAAGTTGGAACGAAAATTGTCAAAGTAGATAGATTCTATCCATCCAGCCAGCTCTGCTACAATTGCGGCTGGAAGAACAAGAAAGTCAAAGACTTGCGCATCCGCGAGTGGACATGCCCAGCTTGTGGTGAGCATCACAATCGAGACCGCAATGCCGCCAAGAACATTCATCGTGAAGGGCTTCGCATCTTGAACAAAGCTTCGTGATTTGTAAAACTGGGCAGGGCATTGTCCGGCAGCAGGAGTTTCTGTAAGACCATCGCGAGATGGCAAGAAACGTTAGTTACTCTGGAATCCCACGGCTTTAGCCGTGGGAGGATGTCAAAAGGTAACAACTATGTTACCAAGTCTAGCAGGGAAATTCAAGTGTTTCTGTATCATCGGACACATGATACAAGTTTTTTCAAAGGGGTGACCTTTTTGGCAAAGATTTTGGCAATCGCGAACCAGAAGGGCGGCGTGGGGAAGACGACGACGTCGGTGAATCTCGCGGCGTGTCTCGCGGCGAAGAAGCAGCGCGTGATGCTCGTGGACTGCGACCCGCAGGGGAACGCGTCGAGCGGTTTCGGCATCCAGAAATCGGAGCTCGATGCGACGATCTACGACGTGCTGCTCGGCGGCAAGACGGTGAAGGATGCCGTGCAGCACACGGACTACGGCGTCGATGTCGTGCCCGCGAACATCAATCTGGCGGGCGCGGAAATCGAGCTCGTCTCGGCCATGTCGCGCGAGACGCGGCTCAAAAAGGCGCTCGATGCCGTGCGCGATGACTACGATTTCATCCTCATCGACTGCCCGCCGTCGCTCGGCCTGCTGACGCTCAACGCGCTCGCGGCCGCGGATGCTGTGCTGATGCCGATCCAGTGCGAGTTCTACGCGCTCGAAGGCGTCGCACAGCTCATGAACACGCTGCAGCTCGTGCGCGACAACCTGAATCCGGGGCTCGCCGTCGATGGCGTCGTCATGACGATGTACGACGGCCGCACGAAGCTCGCGCAGGACGTCGTCGGCGAGGTCAAGAAGAATTTTGGCGACATCGTCTACCACACGCTGATCCCGCGCAACGTCCGCCTCTCGGAGGCGCCGTCGTATGGCCAGCCCATCATCTTCTACGACAAGCATTCGACGGGCGCGCGGGTCTACAAGGAACTTGCGAGGGAGGTGCTGAAACGTGAGCAATAAGCATGGCGGCCTCGGGGGACAGGGCCTCGGGGCACTCTTTGGCGGCAGCGCACATGTCACGGCGGGAGCGGCCGTGCCGGAAAAAGACCGCGTGCAGGAACTCGCCGTCGCGGACATCCGCGCGAACCGCTACCAGCCGCGCACGGATTTCGACGAGGCGGCGCTCGAAGACCTCAAAGCCTCGGTCGAGGCGTATGGCGTGCTCCAGCCCGTGCTCGTGCGGCGGCTGCCGGATGCCGAGGGAGGCTATGAGCTCATCGCGGGCGAGCGCCGTCTGCGCGCGGCAAAGCTCGCGGGACTCGCGAAAGTCCCGGCCATCGTGCGCGAGTACAGCGACGCCGAGACGAGCGAGATTGCGCTGATCGAAAACCTCCAGCGCGAAGACCTCAACCCGATGGAAGAAGCGCGCGCCTATCAGAGCCTCATCGGCAGCTTCGGCCTGACGCAGGACGAGATTTCGAAAAAAGTCGGCCGCAGCCGCTCGCATATCGCGAACTTCCTGCGCCTGCAGAAGCTCGACGAGAAAGTGCAGGACTATGTCGCGAGCGGCACGCTCTCGATGGGCCAGGCACGCCCGCTCGTCGCACTCGAAAGCCATGAGCTCCAGCGCAAGGCCGCCGACTACATCCAGGAGCATGAGCTCACGGCACGCGGCTGCGAAGCCCTCGTGCGGAAGCTCGCCGAAGACCCGACGCTCCTCGACGCGGCGGAGGGCGAAAATGGTGGCGCACAGACCGCCACGCCGGCAGAAGACGGCACGCCCGAGCTCCGCGCGACGATGGACCGTCTGACGGAATACTTCGGCACGCAGGTCAAAATCAAGCGCGGCAAGAAGAAAGGCAAGATCGAAATCGATTATTACGGTGACGAAGACCTCGAACGCATCCTCGAACTGCTGCACGGGGGAGCAGGGAGCACGGCCGCTTCGGATGCCGCTGCCTCAAAAGGTTCAATGAGCCCCGAAGAAGCGGAAGCGGAAAAGCAGCGGAAAATCGAAGAACTGCGGAAGTTTTCAACGCAGGGGTTCACGGTGTAGCCGATATAAAAAGGCCAGCCGAAGCTGACCTTTTGCTCGGGTTGCGACTCCGAGACTTTTTGGGCTTTTGCTGCGTCAGTGCCGGTCAAGCCACTTGCAGATGTAATGGCTGGTTACACCTGCTGCGACAGACACCGTAAAGTTGAGAAGAAAAAGCGCCAATGCAGACACCTCCTCCCACTGCGCACAGGAGAATGTTCCGCAGCACAATCATTATAACAGGGCCTTGCATTGACGGCAAGACATGGTATAATGAAGTCAGGCTATGAGTTGAGAAGAAGCCAATGTGGACAAAGCCCTCGGGATTGCAACCCGAGGGCTTTTCTGTGTTGAAAAAATTTACAAAATCCCTTAAGTTTTCTTCAAAATCGCCGATATAAAGGATGGAGCATTCTTCTGTCAACACATGGAGGTGTTGTTCATGAAAATCGAAGCCACGCAGCAGCTGTTGCAAGCCCAGAACCGTTTGCCGCAGGCGGATGTCTTTTCCTCCGTCCAGCGGGCGTCTTTCACGGCGCAGCAGAGCCAGCAGGACTCGCACGGCCAGCAGGGGCAGCAAGACCCAAAAGACCAGCCGATGGACCTCGCGGCGGCGTATGGTGTGGAGATCAGCGACGCCGGACGTCAGCGGCTGGCCATCGAGAAGCAATCGCCGTCCGCCATCCCGGACAGCCTCATGGGAGCGACGGCGGGGGACATCGAGATTCTGGATACCATTGCGCCGCCAGAAAATGAGGGCCCAATCTTCTTTCTCACGGACGACAACTGGGCCGAGGTCGATTCGCTGGCCTGCAACATGGAAACCATTGAACAGAACATTTCGGGCTTTTTCGACGACCCGAAAAACAACTGGAACTGGTGGAATGTCCAGGAATTCAGCAAGGCGCTCAATGCCTACAGCCACAAGCAGCACGACGCCATCCTCACGGGCAAGGACACGTATCTCCAGAGCATCCAGGACCGCTTCGACATGATCGACAGCGATCATCAGAGCAGTATGGTGAACAAGCTCCGCTCCCTCGTCGGCTCCGCCCAGCGCTGCATCGACATCGACTGGAAGAGCGAATATTTCCGGCAGGACATCGACGAGACCATCCCCGACCTGCCCGAGCTCAAAGACGCGAAATCGTCGCTCGCGCCGTCCGCCTATTTCAGCCAGTCGATGGCCGTCTACAGCTACATGAAGGAAATGAACCGCCAGTCGCAAGACCTCTCGCTCGTCCAGAAAATGCTCGGCACGCAGGACGAAGCTGAGACGAAGACGGCCCTCGGCAATATCCAGAAGAAAACCTCGCTCGAAGACGGCCTCGCGGCCTACCATCGCGACCACGGCATCCGCCACCTCATCGAGGCCGACCGCCCGAAAGACTATCAGGGCCCGCTGAACTACGGCATCCGCAAGGACGGCACCATCGTCGAGCGCCCGAACGAAGAACTCCATAACAGCGCGATCGGCTACGATTGGAGCGCCATCATGAAGCAGTATCTTGAGGCGCATCCCGAACTCAATGGCATTATC
>CACZFT010000050.1 GCA_902780535.1 uncultured Selenomonas sp.
GTTGGCCAAGTTTTGAAACTCTGCCAACCATGAATGCTTTGTCTGATTATCTCACGAAATCTGGTCGGGAGGAATCCGGCGGATTGTTAGGCGCTTACCGTGCAACAGCTCCTTGTTCATGTTTCCTCTGTTTTTAGAATGAGAAGGTTTAGTTTGTAATAATAGACATTTTTGATTTTTGACTTTGCTAAGTGTGCATCCGGTATGGAATCCAGTCTTTTTTGTATGGTGGCTCGTGATTTTTGGGTTACAGACATCAAATCCTGCATCGTTACACCTTGTCCATAAAAAAGTGCGGCTTGCAGAAGGATGTAATAAATGTTTTCTGTTAGTTTATCACCTGAATATAATTCAGATAACTTTTTTTCGAAGCGTTCCAACTGCTCTTTTTTTCTGGATAGGAGACGGATGGTATCTTCAAAGGATATCAACAGCAATGACCAAAAGCCTTCGACAAAGGTTGTCAAATCTGCACGGTTCAATTCGCTGTCGGTATCTTCAAAGAGCGTATAATATTTTTTGCGATAGCGTTTTATGGTAACGGATAAGCGTATGGCTACCAAAGGATGAAAATGTCTGGCTAGGAAATAAGCGGTTATAAATCGGTCAGTGCGCCCATTTCCATCATAGAATGGGTGTATATAGGCAAAAAGATAATGGAATACAGACACACGAGACAGGATAGGCATATTTTCATCGTGCAATATGGCAAGTGCTTGCGTCAGGGCACTGGTGATGGCTGATTCGGGATAAAGACCGCGGTGGATTGTCTTTCCGGTGACTGAGGCTATATCAACAGATCCATGGCGGAAAATCTTGCCATCCAGTTTGTTGCGTGGATCTTCTTTTATGACTTCCTCATGAGCAAAACTATCATAAAAGTTGCGTATGTCTTGACAGGTGAAAAAAGGTATGTCATCCTTTGAAAGCAGGCTTTGATACTTATGGACAACACTGCTCATACGGTTGTCTGCGGAGAGTCCCTCATCAAGAACCATGGATATTTCCCTACGGGTACTCTTCACCCCCTCGATGTCATTGGTCGATTTCACCTCGTCTACAATGCACACTAGAGAAAACTGACGCAGGACCACAGGTGGGACTGTATTTACTATGTATAGGAATTCCTCATACTTTTTATTGATTTTTTCCTGCAGGAGCAACATATTTTCGGTGTAGCACAAGAAGGCAGGGTAAGCCCTTTTGTGGTTGTACTGCTTTATATCGAGGGAAAGGTGGCGCGTGAGGTCAGAGTGAAAACGGCACTGGTACACTTCCTCTTCGATATCCGGTTGTTTATAATGGATTTTCTTCAGGCTGACATATTCCATAGACTGATTCCTTTTTATAAA
Source organism: uncultured Selenomonas sp. (assembly GCA_902780535.1). Classification (GTDB taxonomy): domain Bacteria; phylum Bacillota; class Negativicutes; order Selenomonadales; family Selenomonadaceae; genus Selenomonas_C. The sequence continues at coordinate 1,353 of CACZFT010000050.1, forward strand.
ATCTCCCTTTTTTATAAGTTGCTCATGTCAACTTTTATAAAATCTCGCTTTTTTATAAAAACAGACGGCTCAACTACCGATGACCATCAATTGCATCATAGATGACAGCAAGATGCTGTATTCGCTCTAAGGGTACTTCTCTTCTATTATAGTATAGCAGGAATGGAAGAGGCCATCAAGACAGATACTTTCCTTCGGCGAACCGAAACACAGACAACGCGTCACATATCAATAACAGCAAAGCATCCCGGAGTGACTGCTCCGGGATGCTTTGCTGTTGGGGACCAGGGATGTTTCGCGTGCTGCACGCCGCTCACCAGTGGCAGCGAAGCGGCACAGCACGCCTCCGCGCGCCCGGCAGGAGGGGCGCCGAGCGCGCGGCGTCTGGCGGCGCCGCGCTCAGCAGCTTTCGACGATCACCGATGGAGTCATTGCGCACATGCCCCACGGCGTCTGGCGTCGCCGCGCTCAGCAGATCTCGACGAGCTCCATGCCGAGCATGACGCCGAGGTCGTGAATCTGCGATTCCTTGAGGTGGAACGAGAGCACGGTATGGTGGCCGCCGCCCGCCTGGATCCAGGCCGTCGCGCCCTCTTTGAGGCCGACTTTCGGCGTCCAGAGCTGCTTGGCCACGGGGAGGTGCGGCGTCTCGGCCTCGGCGCGCCGGCAGGTGACGGGGTAGCTGATGAGGCGGAAGCCGTCGCGGAAGTCCGCGACCGTGCAGTCGATGCCCTCGCCGTCCGCGCCCGTGAAGACGAGGCGCGCGGGGTCGTCCTTGCCGCCGATGTCGAGCGGGTGCACCTCGACGCGCGGCTGGTCGCTCGCGATGGTCGGGTCAACCTCGAGCATGTGCGCGCCGAGGATGGCTTCGTGCCCCTTGCGCAGGTCGAGCGTGTAGTCCTCCATGAAGACCGTGCGGTCGTTGTGCGCCATGATCTTGAGCAGGCGCGTGAGCGCGGCCGTCTTCCAGTCGCCCTCGGCGCCGAAGCCGTAGCCGTCGCGCATCAAAAGCTGCGACGCGAGGCCCGGCAGCTGCTTGAGGCCCTTGAGATCCTCGAAGTTCGTGCAGAACGCCGTGTAGCCGCGATCGTCGAGGAATTTCTTGATGCCGAGGTACTCGCGGAGCTGGTAGCGCACGGAGCGCTCGAAGGCCGCCGCGTCGTTTTCCTGCGGATTCAGCGCATATGTCTCCTTGAGCTTCGCGTACTCCGCGTCGATGGCCTCCTCCGTGACGGCATCGACGACGGCCACGAGGTCGCCGACGGGCCAGTAGTCGACGGTCCAGCCGAGCTGGATCTCCGCCTGAACCTTGTCGCCCTCCGTGACGGCGACGTTGCGCATCGTGTCGCCGAAGCGGCAGACCTTGATGCGGAAGCTCTCGTTATAGGCGACGGCGACGTCCTCCCAGTCGGCGATCTCCTGCTGCACCTCCTCGTCGCCCCACCAGCCGTAGACGATCTTGTTCTTGAGGCCGAGGCGGGCGTTGAGGTAGCCGTATTCGCGGTCGCCGTGCGCGCTCTGGTTCAGGTTCATATAGTCGAAATCAATCGTGTCGTAGGGGATGCGGTCGAGGTACTGCGTCGCGAGGTGCAGCAGCGGCTTCTGCAGCAGCACCGTGCCGCGGATCCAATTCTTCGCGGGGGAGAAGGTGTGCATCCAGGTGATGACGCCCGCGACCTCGTCGTGGTAATTGACGTCTTTCATGAACTGCGTGATGCCGTCCGCCGTCGTCATGACGCCCTTGCAGACGACCTTGTACGGCAGCTTGCCGCTCTCGTTGAGCTTGTCGGCGACGGCCTGCGCGTCGCGCGCGACGTTTCTGAGCTGCTCCTCGCCGTAGAGGAACTGCGAGCCGGCGACGAACCAGAATTCATAGTCTCTGATCTTTTCCATAACGGTGACTTCCTTTCTCTATGAGACGCTGTCAAGCCGCTGAGTCCTGCGGCAGCGGTATTTCTCTATCTCTGCGCCTGCCCGTAGTAGGCATGGGCGCCGTGCTTGCGGAAATAATGCTTGTCGAGCAGGTACTGCGGCACGCGGCAGTCGGCGCGCGTGAGCTGCAGCGCGTGGTAGTTCATCTCGGCGACGACGTCGAGCACCTTTGCATTTTCGACGGCCTTCCTCGGTGTCGGCCCCCAGGTGAACGGGCCGTGCTGGCGCACGAGGACGGCGGGGACGGCGTCGGGGTCGAGGCCCAGTTTGCTGAATGTGCGCACGATGACCTTGCCCGTGTTCTCCTCGTAGGCGCTCTCGATCTCCTCCCGCGTCAGCGCGTCCGTCACGGGCACGTCGCCGTAGAAGCTGTCGGCATGCGTCGTGCCCATGGCCTCGATGGGGAGCCCCGCCTCAGCGAAAGAGACGGCCCACGGGGAATGTGTGTGGACGACGGCGCCGAGCGTCGGGAACTCCTCGTAGAGCACGCGGTGCGTCGGCGTGTCGCTCGACGGGTTCAGCTCGCCCTCGACGACCTTCCCCGTCTCGAGATCGACGAGCACGATGTCCTCTGGCCGCAGCGTCTCGTAGGGAACGCCCGACGGCTTGATGGCGAAGATGCCGTGCTCGCGGTCGATGCCTGAGACGTTGCCCCAGGTGAACGTCACGATGCCGTATTTCGGCAGGAGGAGATTGGCTTCATAGACTTCTTGCTTGAGGGATTCCAGCATAGAACCGCTCCTTTCTCTCACGCGTGGTCGGGGATTACGGCCGCGCCGCGCTCCACGGCGAGGCCCTTCTGATAGGCAGCGAGGAACGCCTGCGCGCCGCGCCTGCCCGCCTCGGTCGGCGCGAGCGTCGTCCGCTCCGCCTGCGGGAAAGCCGTCTCGTCGAGGAAGTCCGCGAGATCCTCGCCCGCGTGCCATTTCGCGAAGACCGCGAGCACCGCCATGCCCCAGGGGCCGCCCTCGCCCGCCGTCTTCATGACGGAGATGGGGAGGCCGAGGCAGTCGGCAAGCGCCTGCTGCGCGATGACCGGCGTCTTGAAGAGGCCGCCCTGGGCGATCATGACGTCCGTCTCGACGCCCTCCTCGCCCGCGAGGATGTCCATGCCGAGCCTGAGCGGCGCGAAGCAGCCGTAGAGCTGCGCGCGCATGAAATTCGCGAGGTTCATGCGGCTGTGCGGCGTGCGCACGAAGAGCGGCCGTCCCGCCGCGACCTCCGTGATGTTCTCGCCGGAGAGGCAGCTGTAATTGAGCAGTCCGCCCGCATCCGCGTCCGCCTCTCTCGACGCGCCGAGCAGCGTCCCGTAGAGCTCCTTGCCCGCAAGCGGCCGGCCGATGGCCGCGGCGAACTCGCCGAAGAGCTTCACCCACGCGTTGAGGTCGCTCGTGCAGTTGTTCGTGTGCACCATCGCGACGGGCGCGCCCGCAGGCGTCGTGACCACGTCGATATCACGGTGCACCTGCCGGAGCGGCGCGTCGAGGACGTTCATCGAGAACGCCGACGTACCGACGCTGATGTTGCCCGTGCGCTTGCGCACGGCGTTCGTGCTGACCATGCCCGTGCCCGCGTCTCCCTCCGGCGGCGCCATGAGCGCGCCCGGCGCGAGCTGGCCGCTGAGGTCGAGGAGACGCGCGCCCTCCGCCGTGAGATGGCCCGCGCACGCGCCCGCGCGCAGCACGCGCGGCAGGATATCGAGGAGCTGCCACGGCTGCGCCGCGACGCGCGGCAGCGCGTCGAACTTCGCCGCGAGCGCCGCATCATAGGTGCCGCTCGCCTCGTCGATGGGGAACATCCCCGACGCGTCGCCGATGCCGAGCACCCGCTCGCCCGAGAGCCGCCAGTGCACATAGCCCGCGAGCGTCGTGAGGAAGTCGATCTCCCGAGCCGACGTCTCGCCGTTCAGGATGGCCTGATAGAGATGCGCGATGCTCCAGCGCTGCGGTATATTGAAGGAAAACTCCTCCGTGAGCGCGTCGGCCGCCTCGCCCGTGATGTTGTTGCGCCACGTGCGGAAAGCCGCGAGCTGCCGCCCGTCGCTTGCAAACGGCAGATAGCCGTGCATCATCGCGCTGACACCGATGCTGCCGAGCGCCTGGAGCGGCGCCTGGTAGCGCGCGGAGACCTGCGCCTTGATCTCCGTGAAGCAGGTCTGGATCCCGGCCCAGACCTGCTCGAGATCATACGTCCAGATCCCGTCCTCGAGCTGGTTCTCCCAGCCATAGCTCGCCGACGCGAGCGTCCGGCAATCCTTGCCGACGAGCACCGCCTTGATGTTCGTCGAGCCGAGCTCGATGCCGAGCGCCGTCTCGCCCGCGCGGATCTCCTGCGCCCGGCGTGCTTCCTCCTGGCGATTTTCTGCCATAAGGCGTCCCTCCTCATATGATAGAAGCTCATGAATTTGCAACATATTGTGTTCGAGCACACTTTTATAACCCCTACAATACATCAGCTCTTTCCTTTTGTCAATCTTTATCTTATTTTATCGCGCGCAAAAGAATTACCGCTGATTTCCAGCATGGATTTTCTTTTGTTGCCCACGTTTGCTAAGTGTTTTTACGGATTTAACGGAAATTCTTCTTGAACTGCCAGAATTTTCTATTGACAGCGATAAAAAAAGCGTTTATCATCGTAATCAGAAAATGTGCTCGGGAACATACCGCCGCAGACAGACGATATGGCGAGAGCGCGGGGAAAGACTCTTTGGGAAGGTTTTTGCTTTATGAGTTAGGAGGTAGCAACATGAAGATGAATTGGCATGGTGCGAAGCGCATCCTATGTGCGATCGCGATGTTCGTGCTCTGCGCGTTCGCGCTCACCGGCTGCGGTACGCAGGCGACGAAACAGCAGGGCACGCCTGACAAGGTGAAGATCGGCGTCTCCATCTGGAGCTCGACGGATGTGCTCGGCTCCCAGTGCAAGCGCATCCTCGATGAGGCCGCAGACGCACTCGGCGTAGAGCTCGTCTACGTCGACCAGGGACATGTATCGGAGAAGGTCACGGCCTCCGTCGAGACGCTCGTCGCCTCCGGTTGCCAGGGCATCATTATCTGCAACTCGTCCGACACGGAGATGGCTTCCGCCATCAAGACGGCCAACGACAACGGCGTCTACCTGGCGCAGTTCTTCCGCATCATCAACAAGGACAAGAACCCGGATATCTACGCGCAGGCACTCAAGTCCCCGTACTACATCGGCGCTGTGCATGAAAACGAGGTAGAGAACGGCAAGCGGCTCGTCAAGATCCTCCTTGACAAGGGCTGCCGCGACATCGGCCTCATCGGCTGGGAGCAGGGCGACGCGACCTGGCTCGGCCGCTGGGAAGGCTACAAGGCCGGCGTCGAGGATTGGAACACGAACCATCCGGACGACCAGGCGAAACTCTCTGACCCGCAGTACGCAGGCACGTCCTCCGAGGGCGGCGCGAAAGCTGCCGAGGCTCTCATGAGCGCGGATCCGAAGCTCGACGCCCTCATCCCCGCAGGCGGCGGCGGCGACCCGCTCCAGGGCGCGATCGCAGCGGTCGAGCGCGCTGGCAAGACGGGCACCATCAAGATCGTCTCCACGGACTTCCTGCCGGATCTCGGCGAGCGTCTCCAGAACGGCTCCATCGCCGGCGAGTCTGGCGGCCACTACTGCGACCCGCTCTACGCGTTCATGATGGTCTACAACGCCATCAAGGGCAACAACAAGGAAGTCGCAAACAACTTCGTCGATATGGAGTTCCCGTACCTCTACGTATCCTCCCCGCAGGACTACGGCGAGTATGACAAGTATTTCGTCCAGAATCTCCCCTTCACGAAGGATGAGCTCGTAGAGATGTCCAAGATGACGCTCGACCAGCTCAAGGAATCCGCTGCGAAACTCTCCATCGCTGACGCCGCAGCTCGTTCCGGCAAATAAATCATCGCATCGAAACGGCTTGCCTGCGCTTCGCAGCAAGCGTATGAGGATAGCCAGTATCAGATGTGATACTGGCTATCCTTCTGTCAAAGGAGGGGAACTATGGACGCACGCACACAGAACATGAGCAAGAAGAAACTGTCGTCCACCATCAAGGGATACCTGATCCTATGCCTGATGATCTTCGTATCCTGGCTCGTGTTCAAACTTCTCACGCCGGATAACTTCGGCACTATGGACAACATGCTGAGCTACTTCCAGGCGAGCCTGATCGCCTCGGCCGGCGCCGTCGGCTTCTACCTCGTCATCGTCATGGGCATGTTCGATTTCTCCATCGGCGCCGCCATCATCCTCGCGAGCATCCTCGGCTGCAAGCTCGCCGGCATGGGCTACGGCTACCTCGGGCTCCTCGGCGGCTGCCTGCTGACGGGCGCGATCGTCGGCGCCTGCAACGGCTTTTTCTACATCAAGCTCCGCATCCCCTCGATGATCATCACGACGGGCCTCGCGCTCATCTACGAGTCGCTCGCCAACATGATCGCGGGCGGTGCCGCGCAGACGCTGCCCGCGGATCTGCGGCTCTTCGGCCAGATGCCAGGCAACCTCATCCTCGCGCTGCTGACCTTCTTCGCGGCGTACGCCATCCTGAACTACACGAAGATCGGCACCTACACCTACGCCATCGGCAGCAACGAGTTCATCGCGAAAAACATGGGCATCAACGTCGACCGCTACAAATTCCTCGCGTTCCTCATCAGCGGCATCTTCTTCGGCATCATGTCCGTGCTGACGATCTCCTACGGCTCCTCGATGGTCGCCGTCACGGGCATGGCCTCCATGAGCCGCAACTTCATCCCGACCATGGGCTGCTTCTTCGGTCTTGCCTTCAAGAAATACGGCATCCCCATCCAGGCCATCGTCCTCGGCGAGTTCATGATCAACATCATCTTCTACGGCTTCGTCGCGCTCGGCGCACCGACGGCCATCCAGGATGTGATCACCGGCTTCGCACTGCTGATCATCGTCGCGCTGACGACGAAGACGGTGAGAAGCGCCATTGTCAAATAAGGGGGTGTAGCAATGAGTGAAATCAGACTGCAAGTGCAGCATCTATCCAAATCCTTCGGCATCACGAAAGCCGTCCGCGACGTGTCCTTCAACGTCAACAAAGGCGAGGTGCACGCGCTGATCGGCGAAAACGGCTCCGGCAAATCGACGCTGACCAACATGCTGACCGGCATCTACACCATCGACAGCGGGAAATTCATCCTCGACGGCAAGGAAGTCCACCCGAAAAACCAGGTCGAGGCGAACGAGGAAGGCATCTCCATCATCGTGCAGGAGCTCGGCACGCTCTCGGGCCTCACCGTCGCGGAGAACATCTTCCTCGGCCACGAGGACCGCTTCGTGAAATACGGCATCAAGAACACGCGCGAGATGAACCGGCAGGCGAACGAGCTCCTGAGGAAATACGAGTTCTCCCACATCCGCGCGGAGGAGCAGATCGACGAGTACAATTTCGAGGACAGAAAGCTCATCGAGATCATCAAAGCGACCTACTTCTCCCCGAAAATCGTCGTCATCGACGAGACGACGACGGCGCTCTCGCAGGAGGGACGCGAGGAGCTCTACAAGCAGATGGACCGCATCCGCGCGTCGGGGAACAGCGTCATCTTCATCTCGCATGACCTCGCCGAGGTGCTCGACAAATCCGACACCATCACCATCATGCGCGACGGCAGCTACATCGACACGGTAAAGAGCAGCGACGTCACCGAGGACGACCTCAAGCGCCTCATGGTCGGCCGCGAGGTCACGGGCGACTACTACCGCACGGACTACGGCGAAAAGGTCTCGGACGAAGTCGTCCTCTCCGTAAAGGGCGTCTCCGTGCCGGGCCTCCTCAAAGACATCTCCTTCGACCTGCACAAGGGCGAGATCCTCGGCTTCGGCGGCCTATCGGAGTCCGGCATGCACGAGATCGGCAAAGCCGTCTTCGGCGCCTCCTACGACCGCACAGGCAGCGTGCAGCTCGCCGACGGCACCGAGATCAACGACATCCCGACCGCCATCGCGCACAGCATCGCCTACACCTCCAAGGACCGCGACAACGAGTCCGTCATCCTCAACCAGAGCATCGAGGACAACATCACGCTCCCCTCGCTCCCGGATCTCGCCGCGGGCCCGCTGCAGTTCCTCAGCGACAAGAAGCTCCGCGCCTTCTCGGAAAAATACGCCGAGCAGATGTCCGTCAAGATGCAGGACGTCGACCAATTCGTCTCCGACCTCTCCGGCGGCAACAAGCAGAAAGTCGTGCTCGCGCGCTGGATCGGCAAGGACTCCGACATCCTCGTCCTCGACTCGCCGACGCGCGGCATCGACATCAAGGTCAAGCAGGACATCTACCAGCTCATGAACCGCATGCGTAAGAAGAACAAATCCGTCATCATGATCTCCGAGGAACTCATGGAGCTCATCGGCATGTGCGACCGCATCCTCATCATGAAGGATGGCGCCGTAAACGGCGAACTCGCCCGCAGCCAGGAGCTCAGCGAGAACATGTTGATTTCCAAGATGGTATAAGGAGGGTGCATGATGAGTGCGAATGAAACAAAACTTTCCATCGACGAGGAACGCGCCAAGGCAAGGCGCATGAACCAGATCCGGACGTATCTCCCCGTCGTCGGCCTCGTCGCCGTCTTCGTCCTGTTCATCTTTCTGACCGACGGCGCCATGATCGCCCCGAGGAACCTCATCCTCCTGCTGAACCAGGTCTACGTCGTGATGATCGCCGCGATGGGCGTCTTCTTCATCATGACGATGGGCGGCCTCGACTTCTCCCAGGGGTCGATCCTCGGCATCTCCTCCATCGTGATCTGCCTGCTCTCCCCGCACGGCATCGGCCTCGCCATCCTCGGCGGCATCGCAGCCGGCGCCGTCATCGGCGCGGTCAACGCCTACTTCCACGTCTGCCGCAAGATCGCGTCCTTCATCGTCACGATCTGCACGATGTTCCTCTTCCGCGGGTTCATCAAATACTTCGCCTCCGACTCGCCGGTTCGCGCGAGCATGGACGTCTACGACTATGACAGCATCGAGTTCAAGCTCGCCTGCACCGTCCTCATCGTCCTCGTCGGCTTCCTCGTCTTCCGCTTCACGCCGTTCGGCACCTATCTCAAGGCCATCGGCGCCGGCGAGCGCGGCGCCATGTTCGCGGGCATCCGCACCGACCGCATGAAATTCTTCATCTACACGCTGGCGGGCGCGCTGACCGGCTTCGCCGCCTTCCTCAACATCGTCAAGAACGGCTCCGCCACGGCCAACGTCGGCAACCAGCTCGAGACGCAGATCCTCATCGCCCTCGTGCTCGGCGGCATGCCGATATCAGGCGGCGCAAAAGTGCGCTTCGGCAACATCATCGTCGGCTCGCTCCTCTTCTACGTCCTCTACACCGGCCTCACGATGATCGGCCTCTCGCCGCAGACCCTCCAGCTCATCGAGGGCGTCATCTTCCTCATCTTCGTCGCCGTCTTCGCCGACCGGAAGGCGCTCAAGGTCATCAAATAGGAAAGCGAGACGCTGCCAGACGGCAGCAGACCTCCCGCAACCATCGTAAAAAAGCAGCCTCTGCCCGCATGGAGCAGAAGCTGCTTTTTCCTATCCCTATAGGAACCACTGATTAATTCAGCACTCCGTCTTCACGCGTCTGCACTGTCCTCTCGTCGCCCTGCCATCCTCAGCGTAGCTTTGGCTACGCCTGCGGTTTGTCTCCTAGAGAGATACAGCAATCAGCGGTTCCTATACTTCTTTCGACGAAAACAGCCCGAGGAACTGATCGAAGAACGCCCGCAGTTTCTCGACGACCTGCTTCTTTTTCTCCGCGCGGTTGCCTCCCTTGCCGAAGCGCCGCAGCGGCGGGAGCAGCGCGTCGATATCCGTGCCGGTCGTCTTGAGCGCGCCCTCGCGGAACGTATTCTCGATAAAGGCCGCCGTCGCCTCCGGCTTCAGATGCTCGCTCGCCACCAGTTCGTCGATGCTTTCCCGCCTCTTCTCCTCGATGAAGGCGCGCCAATCCTCCTGCACCTGCGTGCTCGTATTGACCGTCTTGAGGAACGCGTCGATGAGCTCCTTCTTGCTGCGCAGCTCGGGGCTGCCGCCCACGGCGCGGTCGATCGCGCCGATGATGCTCCTGTCCTCGCAGTTCGACGCGTGATATTTCTCGACGAGCATGAGGATATAGTCGATATTGATATCGACCTGCCGGATGAGCTCGAGCTCGAAGACGACATCGCCGTGGATATCCTCCTTGTCCCCGCCGTGCGCCGCCATCTCGTCGTGCAGATCCATGTACATGCTCTGGTAGTCCTGCCAGTCGCGCGGCGGGATTGCAGCAGCCGCCTCCTGCGCGAAATCATCGAAGGACGAGAGGATATTCCGCAGCCGCAGGAGACTGCCGAAGAGACGGACGAACTCCTTCTTTGCCGCCTCGCCGGCGATCGGCTCGCCCGGCGCGAATCTTGCCAGCTCGGCGGCGAGCTCGAGATACCCCTTGTGATGGCGCCCTTTCTCATCATCGTAGCCAGCGAGATAGTCCTGATAGCTTTTGAGCAGCACGATGCTCTCCGCGTCCTTGTCCCCGAAGAGGGAGATGGCATCATCCGTCGCCTGCGCGAGATCGCGGAAACAGACGATATTGCCGAACGTCTTGACGCTGTTCAGGATGCGGTTCGTCCGCGAGAACGCCTGGATGAGCCCGTGATACTTCAGATTCTTATCGACCCAGAGCGTATTGAGCGTCGTCGCGTCGAACCCCGTGAGAAACATATTCACTACGATGAGAAGATCGATCTCGCGGCGCTTCATCCGCAGCGAGATATCCTTGTAATAGTTCTGGAAGCTGTCGCCGTCCGTCGAGAAATTCGTCTGGAACCGCTCGTTGTAATCCGCGATCGCATCCTCTAGGAAATCGCGGCTCGTCCGGTCGAGCCCGCTCGTATCGAGATCCTCCTCCGGCACGGCGTCGCCCGGCTCCGCCTCGTTCGCCGCGAAGCTGAAAATCGTCGCGACCACGAGCTGTCGCCCGCTCGCCGCGAGCTGGCGGCGAAACTCCTCATAATACTTCTGGCAGACCGGGATCGAGCTCACGGCGAACATCGAGTTGAACCCGAGCACCCGCTGCCCCTTCAGATCATACGCGCGGCTGCGCATCGTCTTCTGATCGAAATGCGCGAGGATATACCGCGTCACCTCGCGGATGCGCGCGGGATCCGCGAGCGCCGCCTCGCGGTCGATCGCGCGCACCTTCTTATCCTCGATGCCCGTCTTTTCCCTCATCGTATTGATATAGTCGATGCGAAACGGCAGGACATTGCCATCGTTGATTGCGTTCACGATCGTATAGGCATGCAACTGGTCGCCGAACAGCTGCGGCGTCGTCCGCGCGTCCGGCCGCCCCGAGCTCGCGGCATTCGGCGCGAAGATCGGCGTACCCGTGAAGCCGAAGAGATGATACCGCCGGAAGCTCCTCGTGATCGCCGTATGCATCTCGCCGAACTGCGTCCGATGGCACTCATCGAAAATCAGCACGACATGCTGCTGATAGATCGGATGCTGCCGATGCTTCTTGATGAAGACAGCGAGCTTCTGGATCGTCGTCACGACGATGCGGCAGCCCGCGTCGCCGAGCTGCCGGGCGAGCACCTTCGTCGACGTATTGCCGTTCGCCGCTCCCTTCTCGAAACGGTCGTACTCCTTCATCGTCTGATAGTCGAGATCCTTGCGGTCGACGACGAAGAGCACCTTGTCGATGCCCGGCAGCGCCGTCGCGAGCTGCGCCGTCTTGAACGAGGTCAGAGTCTTCCCTGAGCCCGTCGTATGCCAAATATAGCCGCCGCCCTCGATGCGCCCCCACGTCTTGTAATTCGTCGAGATGCGGATCCTGTTCAATATGCGCTCCGTCGCCGCGATCTGGTACGGGCGCATGATCATCAGGATGTCCTCCGTCGTGAAAATCGAGTACTTCGTGAGCACCGCGAGGAGCGTATGGCGCGCGAGGAACGTCCGCGCGAAATCCATCAGATCCGTGATCAGATGGTTCTCCGCGTCCGCCCAATAGCTGGTGAACTCGAAGCTGTTGCTCGTCCCCTTGCTGCGGCGGCGCTCCGCAGCCGTCATCTCCCGGATATGGCTGCTGCGCGTCGTATTGGAGTAATACTTCGTATGCGTGCCGTTCGAGATGACGAAAATCTGCACATACTCATAGAGCCCGCAGCCCGCCCAGAAACTGTCCCGCTGATAGCGCCGGATCTGATTGAACGCCTGCCGGAGCTCGACACCGCGCCGCTTCAGCTCGATATGGACGAGCGGGAGACCATTGACGAGGATCGTGACATCGTAGCGGTTCGCGTGCGCCGCCGCACCCTCGCCCGCGCCCTTGCCGCCCGGCACAGCATACTGATGGAGCACCTGCAGGCGGTTGCGCTGGATCTGCGTCTTGTCGATCAGACGGATATTCTTCGTCGTGCCGTCGTCGCGCTGGAGGTTCTGGACATAGTCCGTCTGGATGCGGCGCGTCTTCTCGACGATGCCGTCCGCAGCGGGCGCGATGCAGTTCCGGAAGAACCAGTCCCACTCCGTATCGCTGAACGCGTAGTCGTTCAGCGCCTCGAGCTGCGCGCGCAGATTTGCGATGAGCTCCGCCTCGCTGTGGAAATCGAGATACGTATAGCCCTCCTGCTGGAGGAGCCGCAGGAGCGCCGTCTCGAGCTCCGCCTCCGACTGATACGTACCATACTCCGGCCGCGCCTCCCGCACATACTCGGAGACGACCGTGCTCTCCTCCGTGCTGGCAATCAGATTGTAAAACATAAGATGCCTCCTTGCGGGGATAGATGGTTTTTGTATTGCATTTGTTTCACTTTCGCGTTACAATGCTCTCAAAGGAGGAATTATCATGCCAAAAACAGCCAACATCAACCTTCGTATCGAGCCAGACATCAAGGCAAAGGCCGACGCCGTTTACGCAAGCCTTGGGCTCTCCGTCACCGATGCCATCAACGTCTTCCTCCGTGCTTCCATCATGGAAGGCGGTTTTCCGTTCCAGCCCAAGCAACCACGATACAATCGTGAAACCTTGCAGGCGATGCAGGAAGCACGGGACATCATGGCGGGAAAAGTCGAAGCCAAACGCTATCACTCCTTAAATGACCTCTTAGATGATATGGACGCGGAGGATACGCATGCTTGACCTTGTGAGCACCACGCAATTTAGAAAAGACCTGAAACGCATTCGAAAGCGTGGCTACCGCCTGGCCAGGCTGGACGATGTCCTGCAAATGCTCCTGCGAGAAGAACCTCTTCCCGCAAAACACCGCGACCACGATCTAACGGGGGATTATACAGGATTCCGTGAGTGCCATATCGAGCCTGACTGGCTGCTGATTTATGCGATAGACAAAGGGAAACTGATTCTCACAGCGTCCCGCACAGGTACACATTCCGATTTGTTTTGACAATGCAAAAAGCATCATAGCTCTCACGTCTCCTTGCGCGGGAACGACAGGAGCTTGTCACGATAGTATGCGTACTGTTTCTCCCGCGCCGCGATCTCCGCGGGCAGGCCGCTCGCGAGGTCGTTCGTCAGCGTGTCGAAATGGTCGAGGATGGAGACGATGTAATGAATACGACCCGCATCAGGGACAGGGATAGGTATTTTATTCAAATTATCCTTTGTCAATTTTGGTTGAGCCGCCGTTGAAAGGTATTTCCTTAAATCAATGGAGTTCAAATAAAACTCGACAAATCTTTGCAAATTCATTGATTCAAATTTCAAAACATGCGCATGATTGTTAATCCAAACTTTTCCCTTTACAGGAAATGCAATCGGCGTAGACCTTGATAACAAGTTTGCTCCATCTTCTGAAACAAGAAGATAATCTCCATCAAAAATGAAACTATCTACATAATCAACGATGCCTGACGCACCATAATATGGAAATGAACCACAATTACGATTCTGTTGTTTAACGGGTTTTCGCTGCGAATCAAGGTTCTTTGATATCTCATTGAGCGTCTTCCACTCAACGCGCCCCCCCGTGAAGGTCAGAAGTCTATCCCGATAGTACTCGTACTGCTTCTTCCTCGCTGTAAGCTCCGCTGTAAGCTCCGCTGTAAGCTCCGTGAAATTGTCCAGAATCCGGACAATTTCACGCTGGACAGGGAGCGGCGGGACGGGGATGATGATTTTATTCAGAACATCTTTCGTAAGCGCAGGTCTAGCCGCATTTGATGTATTATATTTCTCGATATGCTCATTGCAAATAACGTAGTAGAAAAATCGAGGAATCATCTGCTTCTCATCAATTTCCGTATAATATATCGTATCAACATTCCAAAAAGGGATATCTACATAAAAAACATTGCTAATAGAGCCTTTGCGCGGTAACAAAACAGTCGGTTTATCGTACACAAATTGATTGACATACGTCATGATTCCGCCGCTGCCATATACAGGAAAGTTGCCTTCTCCTAAGTGCTTATAATCTTTACCAGGTTTAATGACTGCAACATCTTTTACCGCTTTGTACTCCACCCCATCCGGGCAGAGCTCCGCCATCAGTTCTTTCAGCTTGCTCATGCGTCTACCTCGATTTCCGCGACGATCTTGTCGATTTCCTCGCGCAGGACTTGCTCCCGGGCGACGATTTGCTTGATTTCCGCGTTCAGCTTCTCGATGTCGATGATTTCCCGCGTGTCCTCGGGCTCGACGTAGGTGCTGACGGAGAGGTTGTAGTCCTCCTGCGCGATGGCGTCGGCGGTGACGATGCTGACGCGGTGGTCGACGGCCTGCCGCTCGGTGTAGCGCGCGAGGATGCTGGCGATGTGCTCGTCGGTCAGCTTGTTGCTGTTCGTGACCTTGACGTATTCCTTTGACGCGTCGAGGAAGACGGTCGTCGTGTCGTTCTTAGAGCGCTTGAGCACCATGATGCAGGTCGCGATGCTCGTGCCGAAAAAGAGGTTGTCCGGCAGCTGGATGATGGCGTCGACGAAGTTGTTCTCGACGAGGTACTGGCGGATCTTTTTCTCCGCGCCGCCGCGATAGAGGACGCCGGGGAAGCAGACGATGGCCGCCGTGCCGTTCGGCGCGAGCCAGGCGAGCGCGTGCAGGATGAAGGCGAGGTCGGCCTTCGAGGGCGGCGCGAGCACGCCCGCGGGCGCGAAGCGCGGATCGTTGATGAGGAGCGGGTCGTTTTTCCCCGCCCATTTGATGGAGTAGGGAGGATTCGAGACGATGGCCTCGAACGGCTCATCATCCCAGTGCTTCGGCTGCGTCAGCGTGTCGCCCTGCGCGATGTCGAATTTGTCGAAGTCGATGTCGTGCAGGAACATGTTGATGCGGCAGAGGTTGTACGTCGTGAGGTTGATCTCCTGTCCGAAGAAGCCGCTGCGCACCTTGTCCTTGCCGAGGACCTTGGCGAATTTCAGGAGGAGCGAGCCGCTCCCGCAGGCGGGATCGTAGACTTTGTTGACAGACTGCTTGCCGATGAGCGTGAGCCGCGTGAGGAGCTCGGAGACTTCCTGCGGCGTGTAGTATTCGCCGCCGCTCTTGCCCGCGTGCGAGGCGTACATGCCCATCAGGTACTCGTAGGCGTCGCCAAAGGCGTCGATCGTGTTGTCCCGGAAGCTGCCGAGCTTCATGCCGCCGATGCCCTGCATGAGCTTCACGAGCTTTGCGTTGCGCTCTTTGACCGTCGCGCCGAGCTTGTTGCTGTTCACGTCGATGTCGTCGAAGAGGCCGCGGAGATCCGCCTCGCTCGCCGTGCCCTGCGCGCTCTCCTCGATGTGGCGAAAGACCCGCGCGAGCGTCTCGTTGAGGTTCTCGTCGCCATCTGCGCGCGCGAGGACGCTCGCGAAGAGCTCGCTCGGCGCGATGAAATAGCCTTTTTCCGTCACGAGGTCTGCCCGCGCGCCCTCGGCCTCCGCGTCATCGAGCGCGGCATAGTCGAAGTCCGCCGCGCCGCCCTCGCGCTCGCCCTGGTTGATGTAGTCGGTGAGGTTCTCCGAGATATAGCGATAGAAGAGCATCCCGAGCACATATTGCTTGAAATCCCAGCCATCGACGCTCCCGCGCAGGTCGTCCGCGATCTGCCAGATCGCCCGATGGAGCTCCGCGCGCTCCTGTTCTTTCGTCGTATCCATAGTCACGCCTCTCTCGTCTTGATTGCTTTTTCTCATACGGTTCTATTCTACTATAATGGTACGAGAAATCAAAACAAAAACTACAGCGAAATCAAAACAAAAAGCAACCCCAGTCCAGTAGCCCCGTTCTTGTTCCTATGTTCCGCTGCTGGCTTCAGGCGTCCTGCCAGACGCTCTCGGCGATTTCCCGGATGAGGGCGATTTTCTGCCACTGGTCTTCCTCTGGGGGCTCAGGCAGAGCTGCGCGAGCGGCACGTAGCGCGCGGCCTCCTCGATGCGCGCGATGATGTCTGCTGGTTTCTCGAGCTCCGGGGATTTCGAGGTGACGAGGCCGAGGACGACCTGCTGGTCCTCGATGAAGCGCAGCGGCTCGAAGCCGCCCGCGCGCTCGCTGTCGTACTCGAGGAAGAAGCCGTCGACATGGCAGCCGCCGAAGAGCGTCTCGGCGACGGGCTCGTAGCCGCCCGAGGAGAACCAGGTCGAGCGGAAGTTGCCGCGGCAGATGTGCATCGTGATCGTGAGATCTGCTGGCTTCGCCGCGATGATCTCGTTGATGACGGCGACGTAGCGGCGCGCGATTGCATCGAGGTCGAAGCCGCGCGCCTTGTACGCCGCGCGCTTCTCCGCGTCGCAGAACTCGCCCCAGCTCGTGTCGTCGAGCTGGAGGTAGCGGCAGCCCGCGTCGTAGAACGCCTGCACGGCCTTCTTGTACGCGGCGGCGATGTCAGCGTAGAGCGCCCGCTCGTCCGCGTAGCGCGCGATGGGCGCGTAGTGCTCGGCGCGCACGCAGCAGATGAGGTGGAGCATCGAGGGGGACGGGATCGTGAGCTTCGCGAGCGTGCCGCCCGCCGCCTCCTTGAGGAACCGGAAATGCGCGAGGAACGGGTGGTCCGCCGGGAAGTCGATCCGGTCGCGGATCTCGAGCGTCGCGGCTTTCGGCTGTGCGCCCTTGAAGGCGACGGACCAATGCGCGGCGCCGACCTCCTCGACGCCGGTGAGTCCCGCGAGGAAGTCGAGGTGCCAGTAGCGGCGGCGCAGTTCGCCGTCCGTCACGGCACGGAGGCCGGCGGCCTTTTCCTTCGCGACGAGGTCGCGGATGGCCGCGTCCTCTGCCGCTCGGAGCGCCGCAGCGGAGATCTCGCCGCGCGCGGCGGCGGCGCGCTGCTTTTTGAGCGCCGCCGGGCGCAGGAAGCTGCCGACGATGTCATAGCGGAAGGGGGGATTTTTCTTTGCTGTCATGAGAATCGCTTCTTTCTTTCAGTTACCTGAGCGCACGCGGCCCGCCGGGCCTTTTGATGTGCGGCTTTGTCAACGTTTTCTTGATGCTCCGAGTATAGCATGCTTCCCCAGCCATGTGTTAATATGGAAACTCAAACTTCCCACAGGAAAAACATGTACATTTCCCATAGTCATACACCTTTCAGCAACAAGCATTATCAAGCCGCAGACTTTTGTAGTGCACTACG
>CACZFT010000051.1:0-3086 GCA_902780535.1 uncultured Selenomonas sp.
TCGCGGACATGCTCGCGCTCGGCGTGACGACGGTCGAGGGCAAGAGCGGCTACGGGCTCGACCTCGAGACAGAACTGCGGCTGCTGCGCGTCATGCAGCAGCTCGACCATGACCTGCCGACGAGCGTTATAAGGACGTATCTCGGCGCGCATGCCGTGCCGCCCAAGTATCGCGGACGGCAGGGCGACTATGTGGATTTCATCATCGATACCGTCCTGCCGCGCGTCGCAGCTGAGCATCTCGCGACGTTCGTCGATGTCTTCTGCGAGACGGGCGTCTTCACGAACGAGGAGAGCGAGCGCATCCTGCGCGCGGCGCAGGCAAAGGGCTTTTTGGCGAAGCTCCATGCCGACGAGATGAGCTCGACGGGCGGCGCGGGTCTGGCCTGCCGCCTCGGCGCGGTTTCAGCCGACCATCTGCTCTCCATCAGCGACGCGGACATCGAGGCGCTCGGAGAGAGCGAGACGGTCGCCGTGCTGCTGCCCGCGACGGCCTTCTGCATGCGGAAGCCGTATGCGCCCGCGCGCCGCATGATGGAGGCGGGCGCCGCTGTCGCGCTTGCGAGCGATTACAATCCGGGCAGTTGCTACACATATTCCGTGCCGCTCATCTTCGGCCTCGCCGTCATCGCCATGCACATGACGGCCGCCGAGGCGCTGACGGCGATGACGCTCAATGCGGCGGCCGCCGTCGGACGCGCGGCGGCCATCGGCAGCATCGAGCCCGGCAAGCGCGCCGACATCGTCCTGCTCGATGCGCCTGACTACCGCTTCCTCGCCTACAAGACGGGGCTGAACCTCGTCGAGCGCGTCTATTGCGGCGGGGTGCTATCCTACCAACATCCATGAAGTATTGCAGAAAGGGCATGATGATATATGATCGAACTCGATGGCAAGTCGCTGACGCTGCCGCAGGTCGTGCAGGTCGCGCGGCAGGGCGAGCAGGTACGGCTGAGCGAGGCGGGCATCGCGCAGGTGAAGAAGAGCCGCGCGATTGTTGACCGCATCCTCGAAGAGGAGCGGCCGGTTTATGGCATCTCGACAGGTTTCGGCGATTTCAGCAAGGTCTTCATCCAGAAAGAGGATCGCGCGAAGCTCCAGCGCAACCTGATCCTGAGCCATGCGACGGGCGTCGGCGATCCGCTGCCGCGCGAGGTCGTGCGCGCCGCGATGCTGCTGCGCGCGAACTCGCTCGCGAAAGGCTATTCGGGCATCCGCCTCGAAACGGAAGAGATGCTGATCACGATGCTCAACAAGGGCATTACGCCCATCATCCCGTGCAAGGGCTCGGTCGGTGCGAGCGGCGATCTCGCGCCGCTCGCGCACATGGTGCTCGTGATGCTCGGCGAGGGCGAGGCCGAGGTCGACGGACGGCGCATGAGCGGCGCGGAAGCCCTCGCGGCGCGCGGCCTCGAGCCCATCGTCCTGAGCGGCAAGGAGGGGCTCGCGCTCATCAATGGCACGCAGATTATGACGGCCGTCGGCTGCATGGTCTGGGATCGCGCCGTGAATCTCATGAAAGCGGCCGACATCGCGGCAGCGCTGAGCCTCGAAGCGCTCAAGGGCACGCGCTCGGCATTTGACCGGCGCATCACGGAAGTCCGCCCGTATCCCGGGCAGATGGCGACGACGGAGAACGTGCTCGCTCTCACGGAGGACAGCGCCATCATCGCCTCGCACAAGAACTGCAGCAAGGTGCAGGACGCTTACTCTCTGCGCTGCGTGCCGCAGGTGCATGGCGCGTCAAAAGAAGCGCTCGCGCAGGCGACGCGCACGCTGTCCGTCGAAATCAATGCCGTGACGGACAACCCGATCATCATGCCGGACACGGGCGAGGCCATTTCGGGCGGCAACTTCCACGGCCAGCCCATCGCGCTCGTCATGGACTACCTGAAACTCGGCATCGCCGAGCTCGGCAACATTTCCGAACGCCGCACGAACCGCCTGCTCGACATGCACCTCAGCGACCTGCCCGCATTTCTCACGGCATTCCCGGGCGTCGACTCGGGCCTCATGATTACGCAGTATGTGGCTGCCGCGCTCGTCTCGGAGAACAAGGTGCTCGTGCATCCCGCGAGCGCTGACTCCATCCCGACGTCGGCGAATCAGGAAGACCATGTCAGCATGGGCACGATTGCCGCGCGGCAGGCGGGCGAGATTCTCGACAACGTGACGAACGTGCTCGCCATCGAACTCATGGCCGCTGCGCAGGGCGTGGACTTCCTCGCGCCGCTGACGGCAGGGAAGGGCACGGCGGCCGTGCATGCATGCATCCGGGGCATCATCCCGCACCTCGACAAGGATCGCTTCCTTTCGCCCGAGATTCACCGGATGCACGACCTCATCGAGGACGGCCGCCTCGTCGCGGCGGCGGAGGAGGTGACGGGCCCGCTCAGCGTCTGACACAGGTGATATGTTTTCAGCAAAAAAGGAGGAACCAGACATGAACATGAAGAAACTCTTCGCGCTTGGCGCGACCCTCGTTTTCGCCGTGGCGGCTTTCACGGGCTGCGGCGGCCAGCAGCAGGCGGCATCGTCTTCGGGCTCGGGCAGCGGCTCTGGTGCAGGCGGCAAGATTGTCGTCGGCCTCGATGACAACTTCCCGCCGATGGGATTCAAAGATGAGAACAATGAAATCGTCGGTTTCGACATCGACCTTGCAAAAGAAGCGACGAAGCGTCTCGGCCGCGAAGTGGAGTTCAAGGCCATCGACTGGTCGAGCAAGGAAGCCGAGCTCAAGAGCGGCCGCGTCAACGTCCTCTGGAACGGCCTCGACATCCGCCAGATCATCTTCGTGAAGAAGGGCGCGACGGGCATCACGGATGAGCAGAGCCTCGCAGGCAAGACGGTCGGCACGCAGAGCGCGAGCACGGCCGAAGAGTATATCGACGGCTCCGACTTCTTCAAGAACAAGGTCAAAGAGGTCAAGAAGTATTCCGACTTCGTCTCGGCGTTCATGGATCTCGAGAACGGCCGTGTCGATGCCGTCATCGGCGACGAGATTGTCGGCCGCTACTATATGAGCAAGCATCCGGACACGATTGATGCCGTCGACGTCGCCGTCGGCCCGGTCAGCCAGTTCGGCAT
>CACZFT010000051.1:3111-14056 GCA_902780535.1 uncultured Selenomonas sp.
GTCGCGAAGATTTCCGAGAAATGGTTCGGCAAGGACATCACGCTGAAGAAATAAGGGATACGACATGGATCATCTGATGCAGATGGTGCTCCTCATGCTCGAGGGCACCGAAGTCACGCTCGAAATCTTCGTCGTGACATTCATCCTCGTGCTGCCGCTCGGGCTGTTCGCGGCCCTCGGCCGCCTCTCGAGCCTGCGGCTGCTGAACCGCGCGCTCGAGCTCTATATCTGGATCATGCGCGGCACGCCGCTCATGCTGCAGCTGCTCTTCGTCTATTTCGCGTTGCCGATGGTCGGCATCAAGCTGCCGGACATCGCAGCGGCGCTCCTGGCGTTCACGCTGAACTATACGGCGTATTTTGCAGAGATTTTCCGCGCGGGCATACAGGCGGTGCCGAAAGGGCAGTACGAGGCGGCGCACATGCTCGGCCTTTCGAAGGTGCAGACGATGTGGCGCGTCGTCATCCCGCAGATGATCCGCAACGTCCTGCCGCCGATGAGCAACGAGACAATCAACCTCGTCAAGGATACGTCGCTCATCTACATCCTCGCGATGAACGACCTGCTGCGCGTCGCGCGCACGATTGTCCAGCGCGAGTTCGACATGACGCCGTTCGTCGTCGCCGCTGTATTCTACCTCGTGATGACGGCCGTGCTGACCTGGGGCTTCCATCGCCTCGAGGCGCACTTCGGCCGCTATGCGATGTGATGGGAGGTCTTCTCGATGGAGGAAATGGTCATGACAGATGCTGCTTTTGCTGCTGATGCGGCCGCTGCCGACGCCGCGATGCAGGAACTCCGCCTGCCGATGGTCACGATGCGCGGCATCCAGAAATCGTATGGCGGCAAGCCCGTCCTCAAAGACATCAATCTCCGCGTTTTCGCAGGCGATGTCCTCGCCATCCTCGGGCCGAGCGGCAGCGGCAAGTCGACGCTGCTGCGGTGCCTCTGCCATCTCGAGAGCATCGACGACGGCTACATTGGCGTGCTCGGCCAGACGTACGCGGGCGAGGATGACATCGGCGGCGTCTCGTATGTCGCGGGCGAGGCCGAGCGCCAGATCCTCGGCCACATGGGCATGGTGTTCCAGCAGTTCAACCTGTTCCCGCACATGACGGTGTTCGAGAACCTCATGCTCGCGCCCGTCCATGTCAAGCACATCCCGCGCGACGAGGCCGAGGCGACGGCCATCGCCATGCTGCGCAAAGTCGGCCTCGAGGAGCATCGGGACAAGTACCCGGGCCAGCTCTCGGGCGGCCAGCAGCAGCGCGTCGCGATTGCGCGGGCGCTCTGCATGCATCCTGACATCATGCTGTTCGACGAGCCGACGAGCGCGCTCGACCCCGAGCTCACGGGCGAAGTCCTGCGCACGATGCGCCAGCTCGCCGATGAGAACATGACGATGCTCGTCGTCACGCACGAAATGCCATTCGCGCACGACGTCGCGAACAAGATCATGTTCATGGCCGACGGTGTCGTCGTCGAATCCGGCAGCCCCGAAGAATTCTTTGAGCATCCGCAGCAGGAACGCACGAAAGCGTTCCTGCAGAGCAGGCTCTGAACATTTGAAAGACAAAAGCGCCTGGGCAAGGAGGCCCAGGCGTTTTGCTGTCTCAGAAATCAGGAAATCTCGTAGCCGGAAGCGTGTGCAGCCTCTTCTTCTTTCTTGTACAGGTCTTTCGCGACGCTTTCAGCACTTTCGATGAGCTGGCGCATGTTGACACGGACGAATTCAGAGAAGAGATTCTCGACGTCTTCATGCGCGGCGTCAGCGAGCTCGCCTGCGTAGGCGCCTGTCTGCTCGAGGAGCTTGAGGAATTCGGCGGCGGAGTAGCGCGCCATGAAGGAATACCATTTGTCAAAGTCTTCTTCGGGCTTCGTCGCGGGTGCGCAGGCTTCGCGGAGCTTGTGGAAATATTCGACGGCAAGGCCCGGCAGCTCGCGGCGGAGCGTTTCGAGGTCGCCCGTGCTGCGCGTCTTGCAGAAGAAGTCGACGGACTGCGTCACGTATTTCTCGATGGTCTCTTCGTGGCTCTGCTCTTCGGCAGGCGCTGTCGGGGGCGTGTGTTTCTCCATGATGGTTCCTCCGTTCGTGTCGTTTCAGCGTTGTTTCGGACGGGTCGTGTTATGTGTGGATGTTTTTGAAAAAATGGCTGTCGCCGCAGTCGGAGACGCGGAGGTCATAGCCGAGCGCGGCCATTTCCTGCAGCTTGATGAGCATGAGGTTGATGTTGACGTTCATCTCTTTGGCGAGCGTCGGCACGTCGCAGCCTTCGCGCAGGCGGTCGTAGACCTCGTCGTTTTCGAGCAGCAGGTGCGCGGCGAAGGCATTGGCCTCATACTCCGTGCGATTATTCATCTGGAAGAGGTTGAACTCTTGCAGCGTCTGGCTTGCGAGGTCGCGGTGGAGCTGGTCGTGGCCGATTTCGTGCGCGAGCACCATCGGCATCCAGATGTCGTCGAGACGGTTGTTGAGGAAGATGAAGCGATTGCCCCAGTTGGCGTAATACATGCCGAGCAGGTCCTTGTAGTCGTCCTCGAACAGGACATGGATGCCGAGCCCTTCGGCGATTTCGAGCGGGTCGCAGCGCTCGGAGAGTTTCCGTGCTTCCTGCGCGAGTTCATAGCATTTGCTGGCTCTCATCTGTCATCTCCTGCCGTTTCTGTTCTGGAGGCTTTTTCGTGCCTTTTCCGATAGCTACAGTTTATCACGAAAGGGCGCGGATGAAAAGGAATTGTTTACAAAAGTCAAGCTTGGGACGCAGCGGGGAATCGGATGTTGCAGGGGGCGGGCCATTGGTGGTATGATTTCGAGAGAATGAAGAATGGAGGATGTTTGCAAGATATGTCAGAAGAAATGAAGGGAAATCGCAGCTGGAAGGTCGTGCTGGCCATCCTCGTCTGCAACATCCTGTTCATGTCGTCGAGCTACACGATGATCATCCCGTTCCTGCCGCTCTATCTCTCGTCGGAGCTCGGCGCGGCGCCGGAGCATGTGAATCTCTGGTCGGGCGTCGTGTTCTCGGCGTCGTTCGTCGTGTCGGCGGTTATGGCGCCCATCTGGGGCCGCATGGCGGATACGCGCGGCAAGCGGCTCATGGCGATGCGCGCGAGCTTCCTCTTGGCCGTGAGCTATTTTTTAGGCGGCATCGTGCAGACGCCGGAAGAGCTCGTCGGCATGCGGATGTTCCAGGGCTTCGCCTCGGGGCTCTGGCCGATGGATCTCGCGATCATGACGCTCTATGCGCCGCCCAAAAAGCTCGGCCTCTGCCTCGGCATCATGCAGGGCGTCATGACGGCGGGCGGCGTGGTCGGCCCCTTGTTCGGCGGTGTGCTCGCGACGGCGTTCGGCATGCGGATGTCGTTCTTCCTCGCGGCGGGCGCGCTCTTTCTGAATTTCCTGATGTTCGTCTTCCTCATCAAGGAGCCGCCAGCGTCTGTGCAGGCGATGGAAAAGCAGAAGGAGGCGCCGAAAGCGCAGCCAAAGATCTGGCACATGCCGCTCCTGCGGGACATGCTGCTCTGCGGCACGCTCGTCTCGATGATCATCATGATCCTCCAGCCCGTGCTCACGACGTACATCGCGGCGCTTGCGGGCGACATCCCGAACCTCGTCTTTGTCGCGGGTCTCGTGTTCTCACTCGGCGGCATCGCGGGCGCGATCACGGCACCGCTCTGGGGCAAGCTCGGCCAGCGGAACGGGTTCTTTCGCGTCATGGCGCTCGCGATGGTCTGCGCGGGCGTCGGTCTCTTCGTCCAGGGCATCCCCGACACGCTCGTGCCGTTTGCCATCATGCAGTTCACCTGCGGCATGTTCCTCTCGGGCATCCATCCCGCCATCAATGCCGTGCTCGCAGAAAATTCCTCGACAGAAATCAAGGGCCGTATCTTCGGCTATCTCTTTTCAGCGCAACAGGTCGGCTCAATGGCGGGGCCGATTCTTGGCGGCGTCGTCGCGACGTGCATCGGCATGCATGCCGTGTTCTATGTCGCAGGCAGCATCATGGTGCTCCTGAGCCTGGCCGTCTGGCACAAGTATGTGCGTGCATGAGGCAGGAGACTTCTTTCTGTTAAAATTTTTGATGAAAACGTTTCCGAAAAATGACAAGCTTCCTTTTCAGCAGGAAATTTCTGTGTTAAAATAGAATACAATAGAGAATGCGAGAAAGCCTTGGGAGTTTCTAGAAAACAACGCGATGAAACGAGAAAGGAAGCGGTAACGAATGGAAGATTTCTTGGGACGTCTCGGCGTCAAGCAGAAGATCATGGTCTGATTTTCATCGTCGTGCTGGTCGTGCTGGGATTTGTGCTCAACAAGGTCGTCACGAATACGCAGATGGACGCATTTGCAGCAAATTCGCAGCTGCAGGCGGAGCAGGTGGACGCGTCGATGGACACGTTCCTGACCGGCCTGCGCGACGGCCTCGTCAACATGGCGAATGACCCCGTGCTGAAGCAGGGCGGCGACATCACGAAGTATTTCGATGCTTCGGCGGGCACGCCGGGCAGCGATGGCATGATTGCGATGGAGCCGGCCGCGAAGGGCGGTTTCGAGGCGCAGGCGTATGCACTGTTCGAGCGCTTCGGCCAGGCGAACAAGAGCACGGTCTCCGTCGTGAGCTATGGCACGGTGGACGGCGGCTACCTGCAGTATCCGGCTGTCAAGCGCAAGACGGGCTATGATTCGCGCAAGCGCGACTGGTTCACGGACAGCATGAAGGACACGAACGCCGTCCGCATCACGGATCCGTTCAAGACGTCGAAAGGTACGCCGACCGTCGGCATTTTCGCCGTCGTCAAGAGCGACAGCGGAGAGCCGCGCGGCGTGCTCGGCCTCAACATCGACCTGCCGGTCATGACAGACCGCATCAGCCAGATCCAGATTGGCGAGACGGGCTATTTCATGGTGCTCGACAAGAACGGCGTCATCGTCGCCGACCCGAAGCACCCGGACAAGGATTTCACGAAGCTCAGCGAAGCAGACCTCGGTGAGCTTTCCTCGCTCGACCTCGGCAAGAAGGGCCTGCAGGAAATCGACCTCGACGGCGCGTCGAAATTCGTCAGCGTCTATGCGTCGGACAAGACGGGCTACCAGTATCTGACGATTGTGGACCGCTCGCAGGTGCTCGCGAGTGCGAACCACATCCGCATCGCGCTGATTATCGGCCTCGTCGTGGCGCTCATTCTGGTCTTCTTTGCGACGCTCGGCCTCTCGAACCTCATCGTGCATCCGCTGCGCGGCCTCGAAACGGCGGCCGAGGGCATTGCGGATGGCGACCTGCGCGAGACGGCGCTCGAAATCGAGACGGACGACGAAATCGGCCATCTCGCGACATCGTTCCATACGATGACGGAGCATCTGCGCACGCTGCTGAAGCAGATCAAGGGCAGCTCGGACGAGGTCTCGGAGGCCTCGGAGCAGATGTCGCAGGGCGTCGGGCAGGTCGCGCAGACGATCACGCATGTCGCCGAGCGCGTCTCGGACATCGCGGAGTCGTCGGACGAGCAGTCGAAGACGCTCAATGACGTCGTCGCGAACATCCGCCAGATGGCGGGCGATGTGCGCGGCATCGCGGAGACGTCGGAGACCATCAGCCAGTCGTCGAGCCTCGCGGGCGAAGCGGCAGCCGATGGCGTCAAGGCCATCCAGGACGCCGTGCGCGAGATGCAGAAAATCCGCGATACGTCGGAGCAGTCGGCCGAAGCCGTCGCCGACCTCGGACGGAATTCGGAGCACATCGGCGAAATCATCTCGACGATTCAGAGCATCGCGGAGCAGACGAACCTCCTCGCGCTCAACGCTGCCATCGAGGCAGCGCGTGCAGGCGAGGCCGGCCGCGGCTTCTCGGTCGTCGCCGACGAAGTGCGCAAGCTCGCCGAGCAGTCGAGCGAGGCAGCATCGGAAATCTCGGAGACCATCAAGAACGTGCAGGGCGTGACGAGCCGCGCCGTCGAGTCGATGCAGGCGGGCGTCGAAGAAGTCCGCTCCGGCAGCGAGGTCGTGAACCAGGCGGGCACGAAGTTCCAGGAAATCGCGGAACATGTCGCGAAGGTCGACGAGCTCGTCAAGGAATCGGCCAAGCGGGCCGCCGCTGTCGCCGATGCCGGCCGCGCCGTGCTGAAGGGCTCGGAGGAAGTCGAGCAGGCGACGGAGAAAGTCGCCGAAAACATCTCCTCCATCTCGGCCGCAACGGAAGAGCAGTCGGCCTCGATGCAGGAGATTGCCGCATCGAGCCAGAACCTCGCGCAGATGGCAGAGCATCTGCAGAAGGAATCGGCAAGGTTCAAGTTCTAAAAGAAGATACAAAAATCCCGGTCGGGCGTCTGCCCGGCCGGGATTTTTGACGTAGGAAGAGCATCAGAGGCCGAAATCCTTGCGGACTTCGGGGAACGTCTTGATAGGCGCCGCAGGTGTCTTATGCTCGCCGAGGATTTTCTCCATCCAGCACATATCGTACCAGCGGCCGAACTTGTAGCCGCTGTCGTGGAACAGGCCAACCCATTTGTAGCCAAGATGCTTGTGGAAATCGACGCTGTTGTAGGTCAGATATTCGTCGCCTTTGTCTTCTTTCGGGCAGCCGATGCAGGCGTTGAGGTTCAGCACGCCCTGCGCGCGCAGGATGTCTTCGAGCTTGCGGTAGAGCGCGCCGCCGAGGCCGTGGTGGCGCTCGTCCATCGCGAGGTAGATCGTCATTTCGGCCGACCAGTCATAGGCTGCGCGGCCGACAAAGGGATGTGCATAGGCAAAGCCGAGCACGCGCCCGTCCCGCTCGGCGACGAGGTAGGGATAGCGGTGCAGGACATCGTCCATGCGCCGAAGCATAGCCGTCGCCGTCGGCGGGACGGTCTCGAAAGAGATGGCGGTCTGCTCGACGTAAGGAGCATAAATCGCAGCAATCTGCCGCGCGTCCTGCGGACGGGCGACGCGGATCGTGAAATCGGACAAAAGGAAGACCTCCTTTGAAGTAGTGGTCACATGGGGGGGCACGCGAAGGAAATGCGTAGTCGCAGGCGCGAACCTGCTGCCCTGTGGATTCCAGCATGCTGCCGGCATGGACGTGCGTGCGACGAGCTAGAATCTTATCGCCGGCCCACGAATGGAATCCCCATGGGCAGCAGCTTCTGCGCCCGAAGACAGGCCATCCTTCGCGGGAGTTTCTTCGTGGTTGACGCAACAATCGGAACGGAGCCCATCAATTCTGCAGCCCCCCTCTAGAGGGGGGACGGGCCGCGAAGCGGCGGGGGGAGTAGTAGGATGCGATAGCCGAACATTTCAGAACAGCGTTTTCTAAAGTCTTTTTGAGACATTGAGAGCCAGCTTCACTTCTTCACAATCTGAAACATCACAGCTCCAATCCCTCCCGCCACCACGGACGAAACCAGAATGCTCAACTTCGCCGCCGCGAGCGTTTCTGCCTCAGGGAACGCCAACGTCGCAATAAAGATGCTCATCGTAAACCCAATCCCGCCGAGCGTTCCGGCTGAGAGCGCCTGCCCGGGGCTTGCCCCGCCCGGCAGAGGCGCGCCCGTGATTTTCGTGAGAATCCGTACACTGCCGTAGATGCCGAGCGGCTTGCCGATGACGAGGCCGGCGGCGATGCCGAGAAAGAGCGGCGAGGCGAAGTCGAGGCTTGAGCCGGAGATGCTGACGCCCGCATTCCCGAGCGCGAAGATCGGCATGATGACATAGGCCGACCAGGGTTCGAGGGCTTCTTCGAGCTTGTGCAGGAGAGACCCGTGATGACCTGCCGTTTTCGGATGATCGCCATCGTGCAGGACGCTGTTGTCGAGGCTGGCCGTCGCGGGGATGGCACAGCCGAGCAGGACGCCTGCGATGGTCGGATGGATGCCGGACGCGAGGAATGCGAGCCAGGCACCGAGGCCGAGCACGAGGTAAGCGGGGAGAAATTCGACGCGCAGGCGCGAGAGCACGAATGCGCCCGCGAGGAATGCAAGGCCGATGCCGAGCGCGGCGAGTGAGACATCGCTGCTGTAGAAGAGCGCGATGACAACAATGGCGCCGAGGTCGTCGACGATGGCGAGTGCCGTCAGGAACACGACGAGGCCGACCGGCGCACTGCCCGCCGCGAGCGTCATGATGCCGAGCGCGAACGCGATGTCCGTCGCCATCGGGATGCCCCAGCCGCCAGCCGTCGGCGTGCCGAGGTTGATGACGGAGTACAAGAGCGCGGGTACAAGCATGCCGCCGAGCGCCGCGCAGACCGGCAGTACCATCGCCGACTTCGTGCGGAGCTCGCCATAGAGGAACTCGCGCTTGATTTCGAGGCCGATGACGAAGAAGAACACCGTCATGAGGCCGTCATTGACCCAGTGGACAAGGCTCATCTCAAGCCGCCAGTCGCCCGTGCCGATGCCGATCTCCGTGTGCAGCAGATGCTCGTAGGCAGGCCCGAGCGGTGAATTGGCAATCACAAGCGCAAGAATGGCGCTTGCCAGCAAGATTACGCCACTCCCAGCCTCCCAGGTCAGAAACGCCTCAAACGGCGTCATCAGCGTGCGGAGTTTTCGTTTCATAAAGGTATGCCTCCTTTCAAGGGTGCGCAATATCGCGCGTCCAAACAATCGGGGGTATGCCTTTATTTTATGCTATCCAGCGCCTTCGTGCAACATGCGCGTTAATGGCAGCACGGCGAAACAGTGGATTTATCCTTGCTTTTGGTATCAAAAAACGGTATCATAAGGCTATGAACAAGAAGCATTTGAAGACATGGGATAAGTTGTGGCATGATCCGGTCTTGTCCGGGATTGTCTGGTCAGATATTGAGGCCATGCTGATGGCGCTGGGCGCGGAAATCAGTGAAGGCAATGGTTCGCGTGTGCGGATCAAGCTCAATGATGTGCGAGCGGTGTTTCATCGTCCGCATCCTGAAAATACGACAGATAAAGGCGCTGTCAAGTCCATACGCAGATTTTTGCAGGCAGCGGGTATCTCGAAGGAGGTCGTGGAAAATGATGAAGTATAAGGGTTATATTGGTATGGTGGAATATGATGACGAGGCAAAAATTTTTCACGGCGATGTCATAAACACCCGTGATGTCATCACCTTTGAAGGGGAGTCTGTAAAAGAGATCGAACAGGCATTCCGTGACTCGGTGGATGATTATCTGTCTTGGTGCAAGGAAGATGGAGTAGAGCCAGAAAAGCCTTATTCTGGGACATTCACCATCCGTATTTCGCCAGAACTGCATAGCCGCGTGGCGCTGGCCGCAAAAAAGGCACATACTTCGATTAATAAATTAGTGGAAAATGCTTTGGTGAAAGAGACCGCCTTTGTTGGCTGAGGGATTTTCACGTATCGAATTTTAGCGAAAAAGAACGAGCTGGACACCATGTGCAATTTGAGTGAGGGTATCTTCGAAAAGGGAAGGTCGGAAGGCGAAGTCATCGGTCGTGACAAGGAAAAACAAGACACGGTCCTCCGTCTTTTCCGCAAGGGGAGAGACCTCTCCGCAATCGTTGATGCTACAGACTGGACGCTAGATCAGGTGAAGAAATTTCTGCGCTCCAAAAATCTTCAGCCGGCGCAGTAAATCTCTGTGCTGCAGGCGTAACTATGGTCGGAGAAATCGTAAGGGCGCGAAATGAAAAACAGGAAGCCTTCGAAGCTGGCGTTGCTTCAAGGGACTTCCTGTTTCTTGCTTATTTGCAGATGTGGTCGAAGATGTACTGGAGTGCTTCTTTCGCCTGTGCATAGCGTTCATCCGTTCCGCTGAGGATGACGCTGTTTTCGCTGCTGCGTTCTGCTTTGTCGCTTCCGACGCTCAAGGGGCTGTTTGCCGTTTCAAATTCGATGTAGCCGCTCAGAAGCGTGGATTTCAGTTTCGCTTGGACGGCGACGATGGATTTGAACGGGATGACTTTGAAGTTGTTGTCGCCAACATTCCAAAGCCCGCCGCCTGTCTTGTCGATGACGACAGCGTTTTCATGGACATAGAGATTGGAGCCGCGGCAATCAATCGCGAAAAGTTCTTGGCCCAGGAACTCCCGCACGGGACTGGGACGCATTTCGTCGGAAGATGATTTGCCATTGCTTTTCATGGAATCGAAAATCCCCATTTGTTTTGCACCTCCTATAGATTTGCCTTTGATAAAAGATTTCGCCATAAAACTTATGAATCCTGCTGAAACACGTCGCTTTCGGCAGGATTTCCAGTATGCATCGCGAATATGATACTTTTAAGAAGGTTGTAAATGTGTTGCAACGGCGATGCGTGATTCCGATGAGAGGGACTGACGATGAAAAGGAGTGTGTTCCAGAAAGTGATGGTGGCCGTGATGGTTGGCCTGGGTTCGTTGATGATTGCTCCGTCTGTGGATGCGAAGATGCAGTTCTACAAACCCAATAAATACCGTGGCCGCGCTGTGTGGTGGGACAAAAAGCTGAACCATTGGAACTATCATGGCTGATATTGCGACATGAGGATGAATCAAGCGTTTATGCTTCGGCTAAGATGGACTTGCAGTCCATTTTAGCCAAGAAGAGATTTATGGAAAAACACAGGAGGGATTTTGATGAAAAAGTTCTTTTTTGGCATTGTCATGATGCTGGCCGCGTTCTGCATAGTTGCGCCAGCGAGTGAATGCGGAGCTACAGATGTCTGGGTAGCTCATTGGAATGATGAAAATGTGGACATCTATGTGATGGATGATACGTTGCAATATGGAACAGGCTCTACAGGGCGCTGGTTCAATGTCGTTACAAAGAAGGTGCGGGACGGAAGGCTGCTGCGTACGATTGATTGGAAATTCAGCAAGTTCAAATCGGATATGTGGCGCTATGAAACGAGCACTATGGACGGCAGGCATACGACAGTTGTAATGCCGATGTTCGCGTCGGGTGAAATTCGCCAAATTGCGTCGGTCGAAAAACGCCAATTCGGGTCGGCTGAAATTCGCCAATTTGAGTCAATCGAAAAGAGCCAA